>JAEYUO010000045.1 GCA_023432465.1 Planctomycetota bacterium
CCCCGGGACTCAGCGTCCCGGGGCCTTTTCGGTTTTGAGGGTGATGGGGGTGAAGGAGCGAGGGAGCAAGGGAGCAAGGGGGAGATTGGGGGGTTCCTATACTCCGCCCCACACCGGAAACAGAGCGAGTCAGCGAAAGCGAGTGCAGTCATGTCAGCAGAAGAGCAGAAGTCGGATGGCGCGGGGGCGGTCGCCGGGAAGAAGTCGATGGATGCGATCATGTCGCTGTGCAAGCGGCGCGGGTTCATTTATCAGGCGAGCGAGATCTACGGCGGGATCAACGGCTTCTGGGACTACGGCCCGCTGGGGACGCTGATGAAGCGGAACCTGCGCGAGGCGTGGTGGCAGGACATGATCATGAACCCGGCGTGGGGGCGAAAGGGGCCGAACGGGGAGCCGGTGCGCTGTGTGCCGGTGGAGACGCGGATCGTTCAGCATCCGAAGGTGTGGGAGGCGAGCGGGCATGTCGGCGGGTTCAACGATCCGATGGTGGATTGCCGGGAGACGAAGAACCGGTACCGGTATGACCACGTGAGCGTGTTTGTTCCCGCATCGGGCGATGCCGGGGACAAGCCGCGGTTTGCGTATATGAAGGATTCGCCCAGCGAGGCCAAGCAGCAGAAGAAGGCGGAGAAGGCGTTCGGCCAGGTCAAGAGCGTAATGCTCACCGACATCCCGGTCGCTGAGTTTGCCAAGGTGCTCGGGCCGGATGCGGAGAAGGTCGGCACGCTGACCGAGCCCAAGCAGTTCAACCTGATGTTCAAGACGTATCTCGGTGCGACGGCGACCGAGGACGACAAGGCTTATTTGCGCCCCGAAACAGCGCAGGGCATCTTCGTGCAGTTCAAGAATGTCGTGGACACGACGCGCGTGAAGATTCCCTTTGGCATCGGGAACACGGGCACGAGCTTCCGCAACGAGGTGACGCCCAGGAACTTCACGTTCCGCTCGCGCGAGTTTGAGCAGGCGGAGCTGGAGTTTTTCTGCCACCCGGATGAGTCGCACGCGTGGTACCAGTTCTGGCGAGATTTCCGCATGGAGTGGTGGCGGTCGATCGGGCTTGCCGGCGACAACCTGATCCTGCGCGAGCACGACAAGGATGAGCTGTCGCACTACTCGACGGGGACGTGTGATGTTGAATACCGGTTCCCGTTCACCGCGCCGGGGTATGGCGAGCTGGAGGGCGTGGCGCACCGGGGCAACTTTGACCTGACGCAGCACCAGAAGCACTCGGGGACCAAGCTCGACTACTTTGATCAGGAACGCGGAGAGCTGCTGCCGAATGGTTCGCGGAAGGGTGAGCGGTATCTGCCGCACTGCATCGAGCCCGCGGCGGGGCTTGACCGGGGTGTGCTCGCGCTGATCTGCGAGGCATACACCGTTGACCCTGCGCGCCCAAGCCCGGAGTTCATGAAGTTCCATCCGCGCATCGCGCCGATCAAGGCGGCGGTCTTCCCGCTGGTGAACAAGGACGGGATGCCGGAGAAGGCCGAGTCGCTGCACGCCGAACTGAGCAAGAAGTTCGGGCGGCAGGGGCTGATCGAGAACGATGCGAAGCAGTCGATCGGCAAGCGGTATGCGCGCATGGATGAGGCGGGGTGCCCGTACTGCTTCACGATCGACGGGCAGACGGCGACCGATCAGACGGTGACGGTGCGCGATCGCGATACCGGAACGCAGGAGCGGATGGCGATCGACAAGGTTGTGGCGTTTGTCGGCGAGAAGCTGGGAGAGTGAGTGGCCCGGCCGCGGTCCGACCGGAGGAAGAGTCAGGCCGCAGATCAACGCGGATGAACGCGGATCGGAGCGGATGGGAATGGCGGCTCGCGCAGAGAAGCGGTGGAATCAAGAGCCCTGATGAGCCCGGATGGGAGAGGTGATGGAGGTGATTCGGAGTAGCGGGAGCGAGTTGGACGTTTGAAGTTGGAGAGTCGGGGGGATGGGACCGCGGGTGAGTGGTGAGGGTCATGAATGTCTTTCACCATTCGTCATGAGCCGAAGTCCGAAGACGATCGTGCGGCGATCGAGAAGCTGGCGGCGGAGTACCTGTCGCACGGGGCATCGCCGGTGGTGCCGCTGTGCGCAGGCGCGATGGGGGCGGTGTTTGCCGCGGCGGGCCTGCGGATGATGCCGTCGAGTCCTGTTGGTGGGGCCGCGCTGCTGCTGCCGGGGATTGTGCTGGGCGGGGGTGGGTTGCTGCTCGCGGCGGGGCGTCAGCGGTATCGGCGGGTGATGGAGGCGATGGCCGCGCGGATCCGCCGGAACCTTGCGGATGCGGATGAGGTCACTGTGTATGAGATCGAGGCTCAGGCCGGGCACATTGTGGGGGGCGATACGGATGCCGCAGATGAGGAGTGGTCGGGGGCGGTGATCCGCACAGCGAGCGGGAGCGTGCTGTTTGTTGACCTTCTGGTCGCATCCGAGTTCCCGCGAGATGAACAGGGCGTGCAGCGCGTGCCGCGGACGATGGAGGTGCGGACGCTGCCGACACATGATTTGGTACGAGTCGTTCTCAGCGATGATGTCGTGGGGGAAGCGCTGGAGCTGACCGAGCAGGATGTGGTGCGGCTGGGGAAGTGGGTGATCGAGGATATGGACAAGGATGACACACCGCCGTGCCGGGAGATTCCGGCGGGGATCATCGAGTCAGCGGTGAGATGGGATTATGCCAATGGCGGTGGATCTTCACGAAGCGATGGATGTGCTGGAACGGACGCCGCGGGTGCTGCGGACGCTGATGACGGGCGCGCCGGCACAACTCGTTGACCGGCCATATGGGGAGGGGACGTGGACAGCGCGTGAAGTCGTGGCGCACCTGATCTTCGGTGAGCAGACGGACTGGCTGCCGCGGCTGGATCACATTCTCGCGCACGGTGAGGCGGAGCCGTTCTGTTCGTTCGATCGCGCGGGGCACAAGCCGTTGCTTCGGTTCACGATGGATGAACTGCTCGATTCGTTTGAGGTCCATCGGCGAGACTCGCTGTCTGCGCTGCGCGCGCTGAACCTTGGCGCGGCGGAGCTTGCGAGGATGGGTCGGCACCCCGCGCTGGGCGTGGTCACGGTGTCGCAACTGCTGGCGACATGGGCGGTGCACGATCTGAATCACATCGCGCAGGTGTGCAAGGCGATGGCGTTTGGGTTCAGGGACGAGGTGGGGCCGTGGGAGCAGTATCTGTCGGTGCTTGCCCCGCCCGCGCCGAGGTAGGCCGGGAAAGAAAACGACCCCGGGCCTGAGGCGCCGGGGTCGCTGTGGTTACGAATCAGATTGGAGAGGCTGGAGAAGGGAAGGGATCAGCCGCCCTTCTTCGCGGCCTTGAACTCCTCGAGCGCGGGCTCGAGCTGGGCCTTCTGACCTTCGGGGGAGACGGCGATGGCCTTGGTCTGGAGCTCGATGGCCTTGTCGATGTCGCCCTTGACGAAGTACACGCGAGCGAGGGTGTCGAGGATCGCGCCATCCTTCTCGTTGGTGAGCTCGACGGCCTTCGTGGCGGCCTTCATGGCGAGGTCAAGGTCGCGGGTGTCCTTGGAGAAGGGGCCATCGGGATCGACCATGATCCAGGCGAACTGGTTGAGGGACTGGGCATCCTTCTTCGCCATCGCGGCATCGACCTGGGTGCGGATGATCGGGAGGGCCTTCTCGGCCTGGCCGGTCATGAGGTAGATCTGCCAGCGGAACTCATCGGCCTTGGCCTTGGCGGCGGGCATGTCCTTCTCGAGCTTGTCGAGCGCGGCGAGCATGTCGTCGGGGCTGGCGCGGTTCTCGTTGATGGCCTTCTGGATGGCGGCTTCGATATCGGCCTCGGCCTTGGCCTTGGCGACATCCCACGTGCCGGCGACGATGCCCTCGAGCGCGGCATCCATGCTGCCGGGGTGGCCGATCCAGGCGATCTTGCCCTGCTTGTCGACGATGAACGCCGAGGGAATTCCGCCGCGGCCCGCGGCTTCCATGTAGGTGGTGGTCATGGCCTTGGCGGTGCCGTCGTAGGCGACGGTGTAGGCCATCTTGTCGCCCTGCTTGGCGACGAAGTCCTTGACCTTGTTGAAGGTCTCATCGTTTGCGCCGCGCTCCCAGATGTTCACGCCGACGATGCTGACGCCCTTGTCCTTGTACTTGGCCTGGAGCTCGGAGAGGTGGGGGAAGGCTTTGATGCAGGGGCCGCACCACGTGGCCCAGAACTCGACGACATAGACGCGGCCTTTCTCAAAGCCGGTGATGGGATCGCCCTTGACCCACTTCTCGACCTGAATGGGAGGAGCGATGTCGCCGACGGCGAGCTTCTTGGGGGCGGGCTGCTTCTCGGCCTGTTTGGCGGCCTCGGTCTGGGCGGTGGCTGGTGCCGCGAGTCCGCACGCAGAGAACAGGACAGCGGCGGCCGCGATCGAAAGACGCATGGACATGAAGGGTCTCCAACGGAGTGAGGTGCGGGGCGAATGGCGCGCAGGCGACTGGTCTGGCGCGGGGGCCCGCGTGGTTGAGTCTTGATGAATGGTACAGCCGCGGAGGTGGTTGGGGTGCTGAAAGTCCGGAATGGGCGGAAGTTTCGTTTGTGTTTCGAACGGGGTCAACGGCTTTGGCCTGGGTCGTGGTCGAGGGCGGCGGTGCGGCGCATGGCTTCGAGGACGCGGGGCCATGCTTCGGCGAAGTAGGCGCGGATGTCTCTCCATTCCTGGGCGTGATCGGGGTTGGCCGCGGCATGCTCCGCGAAGCCCAGGTGCGACAGGCGGATACGGGTGCGGGATGCGCCGGCATCATCGAGGCGGATGACGACCCAGGTGTGATGGGCCCGGGCGTGGGCGTAGTCGGGCGGGGCATTCCAGGTGAAGGAGAGCATTTCGCCGGGGATCAAGCTGAGGACGGAGCATCCTTCGGAGCCCCGCTGGCCTTCGGGCGCGGCATCGCGGAAGTAGAGTTCGAAGGGGCCGCCGGGGCGGAGTTCGATGGTGCTGTTGACGCCCATGGCGCGCTTCCATCCTGCGCTGGTGCTGAGGAGGTGCCAGGCCTCGCTGCGCGGGCCGGGAATGACGGTCTCGATCTCGATGCGGCCGAGAGGATCGGAGTCGTGGGCCGCGCCGGTGGGGGCCTTGGCGTTTTTGTCGAAGTGACTCTGTGCCATTTTGATGCTGTACTCGTTGCCGGTGAGGAAGAACTTCCGCATTGCTTGTGATTCGGGATCGGCGGTGTAGCCCATGCCGGCGAGACGCATGTGGGTGCGACCGTCGCCGAGGTCGGTGAGCGTGATGACGGACCAGGTGCCCTTCCACGCTTCCTTGAACGGGAAGCCCGCGGGGGGCTTGGAGACTCGGAAGGCGAGCATGCGTTCGGGCTCGAAGGCGAGGATCTCCTGCTCGATGGTGCCGTCATCGCCGAGGACACCGTCGGGCTTGTAGTGTGTGCGGATCTTGCCGCCGATGCGGAGGTCGAACTCGCACTGGGCGATGCCCCACATCTTGTAGCCCTCGGCGGTGGAGATGCCCTTCCAGACTTCGGCGGGCGGGGCGTTGATGATGCCCTCGTGGATGAGGGGGGAGGTATCGGGCGCGGCGAAGGCCGCGGGATCGGCGGCGGGG
>JAEYUO010000066.1 GCA_023432465.1 Planctomycetota bacterium
CCCCCGGTACGGGGGGTGACGGGGGGGGGGGGGGCATGGGGGGGGGGGGGGGCCCCGGTGGCGGCCGCGGCGTGCTCAGCGCGGCCGTCGTGCTCCTCGTGGTGCTCATGGCCTTGGTGCTGACCCAGACCATGTCCACGCAGGGGCAGGTCGTCACCTGGCAGGAGTTCACAAACCAGTACGCCTCCGATCCCGAGATGGCCGTGGAAGTCCGCGACACCGCGATCCACGGCATCACCAAGCGGTTTCCTGGTCAGGAGGGCAAGCCGGTCACGATGGTCGTCAAGATCGCCGGCAACCGCAGCCAGGATTACTGGCTCGAAGAGGTCAACACGCTGACCGGCGGCAAGTTCAAGCAGATTCCAACCAGCATCTGGCAGAGTCTGCTTATCTCCCTCCTCCCGTTTGTCATCATCATCGGGCTCATCTGGTTCTTCATCTCCCGCATGCTGCGATCGGCCGCCGGTGGCGGGCCGGGCGGAATGCTCGGGAACTTCGGCAAGTCCAAGCACCGGATGTTCACCAAGGAGAACACCGGCGTCACCTTCACCGATGTCGCGGGGATCGACGAAGCCAAGGACGAGGTCACCGAGATCATCGAGTTCCTGAAGAACCCCAAGAAGTTCACCAAGCTCGGCGGTCGCATTCCCCGCGGCGTGCTGCTCATCGGCGAGCCCGGCTGCGGCAAGACGCTGCTCGCCAAGGCCATCGCCGGCGAGGCGGATGTGCCGTTCTTCTCGATCTCCGGTTCCGACTTCGTCGAGATGTTCGTGGGCGTCGGTGCAAGCCGCGTCCGCGACCTCTTCAAGCAGGCCAAGGAATCCGCCCCGTGCATCATCTTCCTCGATGAGATCGACGCCGTCGGCCGCCGCCGCGGCGGCGGGTTCACTACCGGCGGACACGATGAGCGTGAGCAGACGCTCAACGCGATCCTTGTTGAGATGGACGGCTTCGCCTCCGCCGATGGGGTCATTGTCATCGCCGCGACCAACCGCGCCGATGTCCTCGACCCCGCGCTCACCCGCCCGGGCCGCTTCGATCGTCAGATCGTCGTGCCCCGCCCGGATGTCGTCGGCCGCATTGAGATCCTGCGAGTCCACGCCAAGAAGGTCAAGCTCGGCGCGGATGTCGACCTGGAGCGCATCGCCCGGGCCACCCCGATGTTCAGCGGCGCGGACCTGGCCGCGCTCATCAACGAGGCCGCCATCGCCGCGACCCTGCACAACAAGGACTTTGTCGAGCAGGAGGACCTGGAAGAGGCCCGCGACAAGGTGAAGTTCGGCCGCGCCCGCAAGTCGGCTCGGCGCGAGAAGGACGACAACAAGCTCACGGCGTATCACGAGGCCGGGCACGCGGTGCTGCAAGCGATGCTTCCCGATGCGGACCCGCTCCACAAGGTCACCATCATCCCCCGCGGTAACGCCGGCGGTGCGACCTTCAGCCTCCCCGAGAAGGACCGCATGGGCTACGGTGTCAAGTGGCTCAAGGCCACGATGCGCGTGCTCTGCGGCGGGCGAATCGCGGAAGAGAAGGGCATCAACGACATCTCCACCGGCGCATCGATGGACATCGCGCAGGTGACGAACCTCGCCCGCATGATGGTGCTGGAGTGGGGCATGAGCCAGCGGCTCGGCTTCGTCCGGTACGCACCCTCAGACACGCGCGAGATGTTCGTGCCCGAGAAGGACTACTCCGATGAGACCGCGAGGATCATCGATGAGGAGATCCGCCGGCTCGTCGATGAGGCGTACAACGAAGCCCAGCGCATGATCGAAGCCAACTGGGAGAAGGTCGTCGCCGTCGCCGAGGCCCTGCTGAAGTATGAGACGCTTTCGGGCGATGAGGTCCGCAAGCTCATGCGCGGCGAGGGCATCGGCAAGCCGACCGTGAGCGACCTGCTCGCGGCCGAGGCGCGGCGCGATGCCCAGGCGGCGCAGGCCGCGCGGCAGGCGTCCGACCCCCCGCCGGAACTCCCGCCCAACGTCATGCCCAGTCCCGCCTGATCGCCGGACACGGCCGCCAACCAAAGACAAAGGGCTCGGGATGACTCCCGAGCCCTTGTTCGTTGCACATGGTTGATTCGGCGGTCAATCCTGCCACGCCTTCACAACGATTCCATCGCGGATCTGTACAAACGTCGCCCCCTCGGTTTCCTTCCGGCTCGACCCTCCGAACACCAGGAACACCGCGCTGCTGCTCGAGCGGTCCTTCCGGAAGGCCCACTTCCACAGCGAGCTCCCGTCATCGAGCGTGGACTTGCTCGTCGGCTCGCCCAGCGCCGCCAGCACCCACTTCTCGGTGGTCGTGCCCGGCTCAATCTCCGCGAACGTGGAGGGGCCGACGTACGTCCCGCTCATCGTTTCCTTGGATGAACCGCTGACCAGACAGCCGCCCAGCGGCAGAATGGCAGCGATCAGCGCGGCGGCAGAAGCAAGACGAACCAGAGAGTGCATGATGGGTCTCCGCTGTTGATCAGGCTGACAGCCGTTGCAATCACAGTGCCTACGCTCGCGGCCGACCGGCTGTTACCGGCGTTCTACCGGGAGCGTTGGGATCCGGTCGAGGCGGATTTCAGAAGCTCGCGCACCCGGGCCGCCCTGTACCCCTCATCGGTCATGATCGCCGGCCGGGAGTCCCGCTCTATAACCCGCGGCTTGGGAAAGGTTTGCGACGAGTCGGCAACATGCGTCGCGATCTTCTCGATGCGTTCAGGATCTCCGCCCGATTCCGCCCGCGTGTCCGAGCGCATATCCGCCGAGCCCGCGGGCATCGATCGCGCCACGGCTTGCTCGGCAGGAATCGCCCCGATGTAGAACACCGTGCCAGGCGGGACGAGCGCAAAGTCCCCTTTGGCCGTCCGGACATACGAAGACCGTGGGAACACCGCGGCCAGCCCGCCGCTGATCCTGGCGAGCCGATCCGTGCCGCTCCCCGGGAGGCGGTAGACCTGCTCAAACCCGAGCGGCTGGCGCAGGTCCACCGGTTGGCTCAGCAGGCTCGTCCGCAGGGGGCCAGTGTCTTCGTGAGTCTGGTCGAGCGGACGCAGCGCTCGGACGTCGATCGCGCTTCCGACCCCGCGGGGCTGAAGCGTCGCCGCCCCTGCCGCGAAGGCGCACGCCGCGGCCGCTATCTGGAGAGTCATCGCAACCATTGCAGCTTCCATCGGTCCGCGGCCGTGATCGGCTCGCGTCACCGGAGCAGGATCGTCACCGTAATCGTGACGCCGGCCTTGGGGTCATCCTTCGGCAGTTTGGTGAGCGCCTCCCCCTTCGCAGTCCACCGATACACCGCGTGCAGCACAGGGGAGTCAACCTCCGCGAGGCCCGTCGGATCCAGGAAGCTCGCCGCGCTCACCCGGCCCTCGCGATTGAACGTCACTCTCAGCCGCGGATTGATCGCCGGATACACCGTGAGACGCGTGACGCGCGAAAACTCCGGCCGCCGAGTGATGATCTCCAAACCCTTTGCCGCCGCGGGCCGTCCCAGGCGCACCTGCACCGGTTCCTCCAGGCTTGCGCCATCGGACTCACGATCACTCTGTTCGCCCGGTGTCACGCCGGGAGACGAAGTCCCCCCTGCGTTCGGCGAAGCGATGGGCTGGCCGGCCGCATCCGGCAGGACATTCGTTTGAGGTACCGCGGGAGGAGTGGGGGGCGGTTGCGGAGCGGCGGCGATCGCAGATTCAACAGCCTCTCGCTCGCTCTCGGAGGCTTCAAACGGCGGCCCAACGAATCCGCTCGCGAGCGGTTCGGCAAGCCGCGGCGTATCCGTGTCTCCCTCGACCATCAACGGCAACTCGGGATCGATGACATCCGGCTGCTGCGTGCCGCTCTCTTCCGGCTGCGCGGTCGTGTCGTCGGCCGGATCCGTTCCACCGGCATCGATGGGCTCCCGCGCCTCGGAATCGGGTACCTTCGCATCATTCGGTTGGACTCCCGGCGGCGAGATCTCCGGCGGCGAAGTGACCGGTGGGAGCACGGGTTCGGGGAGAGGCGCGGGAGGGACGGCCTGCGCAATATCTGCGCCAGCGGGTGCTGCCGGGCTGGGTGTGCCCATGGGCGCGGGAGTGCCCGCCGCCGGGTCCAGCGCGGGCTGCTCGACATCGGATTTCGCCGCCGCGTGGGGCGTGGGCTCTGCAAAGCCCATCCAGTTTTCGCTGTGCTGGTCTGACTCGGCGATTCCCAATCGCAGTTGTTCGATCGGTTCAGGCTGCGGCACCGGCGGCTCGGGCGGCTTCGGCTCACGAGGCGGCTCGGGCAGCGGATCCTCCTCCGCCCATGCGAGCACCATCGGAGCGACATCGCGGTCGCCAGGCCGCGAGTCATTCTGGCCGGCGGCGACAGCCACGCTCCCCGCGAGGACCGCCAAGCCGACATGGACGGTCACACTCAGGCAGATCGCCCCCGCGACCACATTGATTGGTCTCGAACCACCCATGGTTCAAAACGATAGGCGTGAGCCGTGGGGCGGGGCGCAAAGAAAATAGCGTTTTGTTTGGTATTGAGTGCATCCCGCGATCCGCCATGGCGTACCGTTTGCGTCGGATCCTCCCCGCGGCGGACATCTCTTCGTCGAGCAGGGCTCCGATCTCCCCACTTGCGGCCCCAGGAGGCAACCCCGATGCACGCAAACCCTGGACTGGTGGTGCTTTGGACGGCGATCGTCTTGAGTGCTCTGGCCGCGACAGCCGGAGCGGCCGTCCCGGTAGACGCCGCGCGAACCGAGGCGGTCGTTCAGCCGGATCAGGCTTCGGGCCTGGAGATTGGCAGCCCGGCCCCGCAGCTCGCGATCAAGACGTGGGTGAAGGGCGACCCGGTGACGTTTGAGCAGAGCAAGGTCTATGTCGTGGAGTTCTGGGCCACGTGGTGCGCGCCGTGCAGGCGAGCCATCCCGCTGCTCAGCAGCATCCAGCAAGAGCTCGGTCCCCGTGGGGTGACGGTTGTCGGCATCGCCAGTCAGGAGCACAAGGGCCTGCCCGACCTCGAGCAGTTTGTCCAGCGACAGGGCGAGCGAATCAACTATGCGATCGCGTGGGATGCGGAGGGCCGCACCGACCGAGACTGGATGGTCGCTTCAAGGTCCGAGGGCATCCCCACGGCGTTTATCGTGGATCAGCAGGGCCGCATCGCCTGGATCGGGCACCCCGCAGTCGGCCTGATGCGCACCCTCGGCAAGCTGCTCGATGGCACGTTCGATATCCAGGTGGAGGCCGTGCTCGCCCGTCGCGCCCGCGAGATCCGCGCCAAGACCCAGCCCCTGGCGGCCGCGTTCGAAGATGCGCGGAGAGCGGGTGATCACCCCAAGGCTCTGTCGATCGTCGATGAGATTCTGCGTCTTGACCCGCGGATCAACGGGGAGTGGACACTCGCGAAGTTGGAACTGCTCGCCGTGGACATGAAGGAGCCCGAGAGGGGCTACATCTTCGCGCGTCAGTGTGTGGAGTCGAGCATCAACGAGAACGCTGAGGACCTGCTCAACATCGCCTGGTTCATCCTCGAAGAACCGGGGCTGAAGAACCGCGACACCGCGCTGGCGCTCGAGGCCGCCCGGCGAGCGGAGGAACTCGCCGGCGACATGTCTCCGGTTGTGCAGATGGTGCTCGCAAGAGCCCTGTCCATGACCGGGGACAAGCAGGGCGCGGTGAGCCGCCAGCAGCGGGCGGTTCAGCTCTCCGAGCCCGGGGCCGAGCGGGAAGCGCAGAGCAAGCGTCTCGAGGAGTACGTGCGCAAGGCCGCGGAGTGATTCGCGCCCGCGCGACAGTGTTCCCTGCTTGAGATCGGGAGTGGGTGGGGCAGCGCGGACGGAGCGTCAGCCGACTCTGCGGCGCAGGTTCGGTGTCGGCGTGACAAGATCGCCGACGCCCATGCCATCCATCGGGTAGTGCTCGGCGAGCGCGCCGGCGAGCGCATCAGGCGTTGCCAGAACGAAGTAGCACTGAATCGGGATCTGCCGCGATGCGAAGTTCATCGCGCGAACGAGCGATTCCTGAAGCGTGCAGACCATCAGCTCGGCGCCGTCGTACCCCATCGGAAGCACACGGAACTGCCAAGCCTGCCGCCGGTTGATGAGTTCGCGGACCGCCGGATCGACCGGCTCGATGCGAGGATCGAGCCAGCGCGTTGTTGCCGCGTACTGCTCCGCCCACGCCTGCTCAACGGCCGATGCCTCGACACCGAACATCTGCTCGGCGAGCTCGCCGAACGGGCGATGGGTCGCGCGTTGCCGCTCCAGCACCTGCTCACACTGATCGCGGGTCAGGACCCGCTGGCGCACCAGCAACTCGCCGATCGGTAGCCGCATCACAACGCCTCCTGCGCACGTGTCCGCCCGGTCTCCCCAACCGCAGGGGGGACGTCGTACAACCGAGCATCGGCGGTTGTCCGCGATCGCTCATGGCCATCGGCTGTCTGGGGCCGATGGGACCGTGTGTTTCTGCGTGTTGCAGCGATTGCGGGCCCTGCACGAGTCGTATCGGCAAGGCGGACGCGGCCAATCTCCCCGCGTCCGAGAACGGACCACGCGAAGGCGGCGGTCAGTCCGCCGGCTCGATCGTGGCCTTCAGCCGCTTGCTGGCGAACTGGTCCCGGAACAACTCGGCTCGCTCTTTGTGGGTGACCAGCACAAGCGCAGCGCCGGTGGTGTGAGCGGTCATCATGATCTTCATCGCACGGCCCGAATCGAACCGCGTGAGCTCCATGATCGTCCGGACCACATACCGCATCTCGTTCAGGTCGTCGTTGTGGAGAAGCACCCGGAACGGGGGGAGCTGATCCATCTTCGGGGGCAGCTTTCGCGGCTCGGTCGCCGCCGCACCCGGACCACCGCCCGATCCTTGGGCGTCTTGTTCCGGCCGCTTCGCGTGTTCCGCCTCCTGCCCTGTGCTCATTCCGACCTCCATGATCCCTCAGGCTCGCGGCGTGGACCCTGCAATCGACTCTACACACCGTACTCCCTGTCCGCCCGCGGACAAGCCTTCAGCCCCTGAATTGCAGCCGATGTCGCCGGTCGGACGAATGGAACAAAGAAGCCGCGCGCGCTTTCCGCGGCGGAACCCTCGTCCTTCGTCACGGTGAGGACCATGTTCAGAGTCCGGGTCCAAAGCGATCGCGGCACCGAGCTGGGCAGCTTTGACCTCCCGGCGAGCCGGGCGGCATCTGCTCGCCTGCTGATCGGCCGCGCAGAAGATTGCGATCTGCGTATCCGCCACGCCTCCGTTTCCCGCCACCATTGCAGCATCGAGCGCGATGAGGATGGCGACTGGATCCTGCGTGACCTTGGCTCGGCGCTGGGGACCATCGTCGAGGATGCCCGTGTGTCGGAAGCCGCGGTCCACCATGGGCTGGTTGCCCGGATCGGCCCGGCGGTGCTGACGTTCCTGAATGTTCCCGCCGGTGCGATGCGCGGGCCTGATTCCGCCGCCGCGACATAGGCGATGCGCGCGGAGTGGGAAACTTCAGCACCCACGCCCGATAACGCTTGCTTCTCGCATCGGCATGTCCAAAATCCTGCGCGTGCTTCATCAAAGCCGATAACCCTCGGCCGCGTGCCGGTTTCGGCGCGATGACCGGCTCCCGGAACCCTCCATGCCTGCCAGCTTCGCGAATCCTGCTCCGAACTCCGCTGACGTCGGCCTTGTGGGCCTGGCCGTGATGGGCGCGAATCTCGCGCTCAACATGGCCGACCACGGCTTCAAAGTCGCGGTCTACAACCGCACCACTTCGGTGACGCAGCAGTTCATCCACGACAACCCCGCGAGCGTGATCGGTCCGGGAGGCGCATTGGTTCCCGCTGCCGAGCTCAAGGACTTTGTGGCGAGCATCAAGCGGCCCCGCCGGATCGTCATCCTCGTCAAGGCCGGACCCGGTACCGATGCGGTCATCGACGGGCTGGTTCCGCTTCTGGAAGCGGGGGACTGCATCATTGATGGCGGCAACGCGGAGTGGACGGACACCGTCCGCCGCGAGAAGTCGCTGGCCGCTCGCGGCCTGCTCTTCGTGGGTTCCGGGGTTTCCGGCGGCGAGGCGGGCGCACGCTTTGGTCCCTCGCTGATGCCCGGCGGCAAACCCGAAGCGTGGGAGCTGATCAAGCCGGTATGGACGGAAATCGCTGCGAAAGTGGATGCGACCACGGGCGTCCAGTTCCTCGATGCCGCTCCGGGCAAGCCGGTTCGCGCGCCGGGGGCTGTCCCGTGCACGGCCTACATCGGTCCGGGCGGCGCGGGTCACTACGTCAAGATGGTGCACAACGGCATCGAGTACGGCGACATGCAGCTCATCTGCGAGGCGTACCACTTCCTGCGGGAAGTGCTCGCGCTCGAAGTTCCGAAGATCGCGGAGATCTTCGCGGAATGGAACCGGGGTGACCTGGATTCGTTCCTGATCGAGATCACCGCGGACATTCTCCGGCAGACCGACCCCGTGACCGGCAAGCCGTTCGTCGACGTCGTGCTCGACGCCGCGGGCCAGAAGGGCACCGGCAAGTGGACGATCAACTCCGCGCTCGATCTGGGTGTGCCTGCGGCGACGATGGCGGAGGCGGTCTTCGCCCGCAACATCAGCGCGCAGAAGGAGGAGCGGGTCGCCGCGAGCAAGGTGCTGCACGGACCGAAGGTCGGCGAGCACTCGCACTCGACCGGCTCGGGGGAGTACAACTGGGTCGAGGCGGTCCGCGATGCGCTCTATTGCTCGAAGATCTGTTCGTACGCCCAGGGCTTCGCGCTGATGCAGGCGGCAAGCCGGGCCAACGGGTGGGAGCTCAAGCTCGGCGAGATCGCCTCGATCTTCCGCGGCGGGTGCATCATCCGCGCACGCTTCCTGCAGAAGATCACCGAGGCGTACGCGAGGCGGCCGGACCTGCCTAACCTGCTGCTCGACGAGTACTTCGCCGGCACGATCGACCGCGCGCAGCAGCACTGGCGGGGCGTGATCGCACGCGCGGCGGTCCAGGGCGCGCCCGTGCCCGCTTTCTCCTCCGCACTGTCGTACTTTGATTCATATCGCGCTGCCCGACTCCCGGCCAACCTGCTGCAGGCTCAGCGCGACTACTTCGGTTCTCACACCTATGAACGCGTGGACCAGCCCCGCGGCACGTTTTTCCACCTCGACTGGCTCGATCCCAAGCGGCCAGAGATCAAGGCCTGACGCTGTGCATCGTCGGGCGATGCGCCCGCATCGAACCCGCCGTACCGCACCACGGCGAACCCTCGGAGACCATGGATGGCCTCGCTCCCGGCATCCGGCATCTTGCACCTTTCGCGGCTGACCACCGCCGCAAGGCTTGCGCGCATGCGGCCCGAATCGCCCGTCCTCGTCGATGCACCCGGGGTGCTCCGCACCGAGCGATTGCTCCTGCGCCCGCTCACGTGGGCGGACCGCGCCGCGTACATCGATTCCGTGGAAGCAAGCCGCGCCGAGCTCGACCGCTTCTGCCCGGTGCACAAGCACGACGAGACCGCCGAGGAGCTCTTTGATCGCCAGTTGCAGCTTGTCCGTGCGGGCGACGCCACAGGCCTGGCCTGGCGACGTGTCGCGGTGAAGCTCGATCAGGGCGATCGAATCGTCGGCAGCTTCAACTTCAATGACATCTCCTACGGGCTGGAGTCGCGCGCGGAGATGAGCTTCTGGGTGCGGACCGACGAAGCGGGTCACGGCTACGCACGCGAGGCCGTCGCCGCGATGCTCGTGCACGCGTTCGCGCCGCGATGGGCGGTCCACGGGACTGCAAAGACCCACCAGGCGGGTCTCGGGCTTTCGCGAGTGGATGGTTTGATCGCGCCCGACAACCACTCGTGCCTGCATCTGGTCGCGAGACTTGGGTTTGTTCCCGATGCGCACAAGTCCGCACAGCGGCTGACCGTGTGCGGGCAGGAGGTGGAGCACCTCCCGTTCGTCGTCTTTGCTCCGCTCAGTGGGCGCACCTCCACCGCACCTCGTGTGCCCGCCGGGGTCTCGCTGAGCAGGTCGATCGAATCGCTCATGCGCATCGAGCGGATCGAGCCCCAGCCGGGAACGTGACATGGCGGCGGGCAATGGACAGGTTTCGCCCCTGATCCGGACGCCGCGGCTCACGCTCCGGCTTCCGGAGCAGCGGGACTGCGCCGAGTTCATCCGCGCGATGCGGGAATCCGCCGATCATCTGCGCCCATGGTCACCACGGTTGCCCGAGGCTGGAGCAGACGAGAGCTTCTTCGCTGCCACGTTCTCTCGAGCCCGTCAGGAGTGGGACGCGGGGACAGGGGTCCGCCTGCTGGCATTCCTGGCTGACGGCACGCTCGCGGGGACGTTCAACCTGAACAACATCGTTCGCGGCGTGTTCCAGAATGCCGATGCCGGGTGGTCGGTCATGTCCGAGTGCGTGGGATCGGGGATCGCCACCGAGGGCGTCAAGGCCATGCTCGGCCTGGCCTTCCGCGCTGAGCCGCTCGGGCTGGGCCTGCACAGAGTGCAGGCAAACGTCATCCCGGGCAACGCCGCAAGCCTGCGGGTCGCGCACAAGTGCGGATTCCGCGAGGAAGGGCTCGCGCGACGCATGCTGATGATCGACGGGCGATGGCAGGACCACGTGATGTTCGCCAAGCTCGCGGAAGAGCACGCCGACGATCAGGGCGCAGCCTGAGGGCTGGTTGCCGCGGGAGTCGGCAGCGACATCCCGGGGATGGGGATGATCGATCCGTCGCGGTTGACGCGCAGTTGGCCGGTGGCGACAAGGTAGTTGAGCACCGAGTTCCGAAGGTCGGTGCGAGCCTGATCGCGAGCCTGCTCCGCGCTTAGGAGGTCATTGGCCGTATCGACGCGTGCCTGCGTGTCGACCTCATCGGCGCGGATCTCCTGTTCTTCCTGTCGCCGCTTGGTGATCTCGACCCGCTGCTCCGCCAGCACGAGGTTGAAGCGGGCGCGCTCGATCTCGCGGACCCGCGCGCGGACATCGAGGATGATCTCATCGCGGAATCGCTCGAAATCCCGCTGCGATGCGCCCAGCGCGATCATGCTCGAGCGAAGCTGCAGCCGCTCGATCTCCCGATCCAGCGGCAGGCCGAACGTCAAGCCGGCGTTGTACCGCACATCATCCAGTTCGTACACCAACCCGCCCTCGCGGGCATCATCATCGGTCGGGAACTCCACGGCCGCGGCCAGGTTCAGGTCGGGCAGCAGGTTGTTCTGCGCGATCCGCACCTGACGCTTCGTGTCCTCAAGCCGGTCGCGCCGGTTCTGCAGATCCAGGCGATACATGAGCGCAAGCTCCGTCGCCACCGACATCGAGATGTCCGGCTCGGGGATGGTCAGTTCGAACGGCTTGATCACGACCGGCTGGCGGACCGGAATCCCGAGCCGTACCTTGAAGCGGTCCAGCGCGAGCACATACGACTCGCGCCGGTTCGCAAGGCTGGCGCGGGCGTTGAGCGTGTTGTTCGCGGCCAGGTTGACATCGATCTCCGGCAGCTTGCCCGCGTCATACCACGCCTTCTGGCGTGCCTCCAGGGCCTCGAAGCTGGCGAGCTGCTGCTCCTGGCTGACGATGCCGTCGAGCTGCTGGAGCAGGGCGAAGTAATCTCCCGCGATGCTCACAAACAGGTCGCGCCGGAACGCCTCGAAGTCCCGAGCGGCGTACACCAGATTGCGCTCGGACTGGATCAGGCTCTCCTGCGCCGCATACCCCGCGCCCCGAAGGAGTGGTACGGTTCCGTCGAGCACGATGCTCGAGCTCTGGCGATACCGCCCCGAGGCGTTGCTGCGCAGATCCTCGCTCGCCTCCCAGATCCACCTCGCGGCGACCTCGCCGCCGAACGGGAGCTGCTTCCTCGCGGCCAGCTCGTTCACGATGTTCAGCGCGGATGATGGCGCGCCATCATCCCACCCACCCGCGACCCCCACCGTGGACGTCGCAAACAGCCTCGGCTCCCACCGGTGCCGCTCGATCAGCAGGCGGATGCCGGCGAGCAGATAGTCTTCCTCCGCCGAGAGATACTCCCGCGCGGTCAGGTGCGACTGCCGAAGCGCGCCGGGCAGGTCGAGTTCGATCGCGCCGTCAACGTTGGTCTCTTCATCCTGAAGAGCCTGCAGGCGCGCAGCGACATTCCGGTTCTCATCGGCGACCTGAAACGAAAGCGCATCCGCCGAGGGGTTGTCGGATGGGGGATCTTTCCGCAGCAGCTGAGGGTCATCGAGGCCCGTCGGTTCTTCCGCAGCGCGCTGCGGAGCGATCGCGCCCCCGCCCAGACGCTCGTTACTTTCGCGAATGAGCGCATCGGTCCGCCGGTCAATCCCGGCAAGGCCCGATTCGCATCCCGCGGCCGCCGCGAGCAGCAGCAGGAGGACCGGACCATGAACACGGACGGACTCGCGGAGTTTGCTTTGGTGTGGAGATACCATGTGTTTCGCAGAAGATAGGCAGTATTTCGGAGCAGATCTCGGAGGTTTATTGCAGGTTTTGGCGATTCAGCCTAGGGTTGAGCGGGATCGTTTTCCCGCGATGGAGAGGCTTGTTCGGTCATCATGGGCCGTCGCTGGGGGTTGGGTAGGCGATCGGACTTGGCGAAGAGCGAGTCTTGTTGAGGCTGGATGGAGCCAGCCCCTTGATGAGTCCTGTCTACCTGGAGCCCGTGACAACCTATGGCCTCGATCACCTACGACGGGCAATCTTTCGTCCTTGACGGGCGGCGCATCTGGATCGTGAGCGGCGGCATCAGCTACGCCCGTGTTCCACGGGCGAGTTGGGCCGATCGCATCCATCAGGCGAAGGCCGCGGGTCTGAACTGCGTCGAAACACCGGTGATCTGGTCGCGCCACGAGGCGCGGCCGGGACAGTTTGATTTCAAGGGCGAGAACGATATCCGCCACTTTGTCGAACTCGTCGCCCAGGCCGGGATGTACTGCATTCTTCGGCCGGGACCGTTCATCGACAACGGCACGGACATGGGCGGGCTTCCCCCGTGGCTCCTGGGGATCGCCAACATCCGCCTCCGCACCAACAGCCAGGCGTTCCTGGAGGCGTGCTCGCGCTACATCACCGCGCTCGCCCAGCAGATCCGGGACTTGCAGGTCGTCAGCCCATCCCCGAAGCGCGGGCAGCAGGCCGCCGCGGGCGGCGGGCCGGTTCTGCTCATCCAGAATGAGTGGAGTTGGACGTGTGGGCATGATGCGATCGCAACCGGGTACCTGGGTGAACTCGACAGGTACTACCGAGAAGCCGGCCTTGCGGTGCCGATCGTCAACTCGAACGATCTCTGGCAGAGCGTTGAAGGCGAGGTCGATACCTGGTCCGGCTATCAGGGGCTCCTCTCACAGATCCGCCAGCTCGGCTCGGTCCGCCCCGACCAGCCCCGCATCGTGATGGACCTGAAGCTCGGGCGCGATCGCGCGTGGGGGTCCCCCGCGCTGCCGGCCCGCACCGGTCAGGATGTGCTGCGCTCGCTGGCCGAGGTGCTCGCCGCGGGCGGCCAGTACAACCTCTCCCCGTTCGCGGGCGGGACAAACTTCGGATTCACCGGCGGCCGCTGGCCCACTAGCGCTTCGGCCTTTGCCACGACCAGCGCGGATGCCGGCGCGCCCGTTGGTGAGACCGGCGAGGCCGGGGCCTCCCTCGGCGCTGTCCGCCGCATCAGCACCTTCGCCTCGCGATTCGGCCGCGTGCTCTCGCACCTGGAAACCAAGACGCCGCAGGTCTCGCTCCTGCCCGCCGAAGAGGGCGAGGCGGGCGCGGGTGTGAGCGTGGTGCATTGCACCGGCGCACAGGGCAGCGTGGCGTTCCTCTTTGGTTCCGGCGAGCCAAGGTCCGCTTCCGGCGGGCGGGGCGCGGCCAAGGCCGGCGACCCCGCGCTCCTGCTGCAGGACGGCTCGACACTCCCCGTGCCCATGGGCGGCGAGCGCGTGGTGTGGTGCCTGCTGGATACCCGCCTCGCCGGGCGATCGCAACTGAACTACTGCAACATGAGCGCGCTGGCGCTCGTCGGGAAGGTCTTTGTCTGCTTCGGACCCGAGGGCGCACGCGCGCAGCTCTCCATCAACGGTTCACCGCTGGAGGCGCCCGTGCCCACCGGCGGCGCAAGCCGCCTGCCCACCGTGCTCGAGCACGAGGGAATCACCGTCGTCATCGCCAACCAGGCGCAGGTCGATCTGATCCACCTCGACGACTCGCCGATCGGTGCTGTGCAGCCCGGCGCAGCCGGGCTCTACATCGGCGTCCGCGGCATCGACCGGCACCGCAAGCCGATCCTCAGTCCCGATTTCAAGTCCTACATCCACATCGATGGCGATGGCAACTCCACTTCGCACAAAGTCGCCGCTTCCGCGCCCGCGAAGCCGTCCAAGCCGCTGAAGGTCTCCCTCGGCGAGTGGGGGTGCGCTGGTCAGGAGTCCTACGTTGATGGCTCCGGGCCGCGCTTCGCCGCGATCGAGAAGCCCTCGGACCTCGTTTCGCTCGGCGCGCCTACCGGGTACGGCTGGTACCGGTTCCGCTTCAGCGGCGGTTCGGCCAAGAAGCCCCGCGTCATCTTCCCGCACTCCGGGCACAGACTGCACCTGTTTGTCGATGGCGCGGAGGCGGGGGTCGTCGGCTTCGGTCCCGGCTCGGAGACCGAGGCGACGCTGGCGCTCCGCAAAGGCGAGCGAACCATCGTCGCCCTGGCGGAGAATCTCGGCCGCGTCGCGGGCGGTGCGGATCTCGGCGAGGCGACCGGTCTCTACGGCCATGCGTGGGAGGTCAAGGAGATCAAGCCCGGCAAGCCCAAGCTCGTGCCGAGCGACCCCGTGAACCTGCTCGCCTTCCGCGCTCCGCTCTGGAAGGTTCAGGAGGACGATGTCACGGACCCGGCCCGGCTCACGTGGTCGCTCACGCACCGCACCAAATCCCCGATCGTCATGCTCCTGCCCGAGTTCGGCGCGGGCGCCGCGGGCTCGCTCGCGGGGATCGTGCTGATCAACGGCCGTCCGTTCCACTACTTTCAGACCGGCGGCTGCGGCGGCGGAGGAGGGATGCTCTTCATCGATCTCCCCGCGCTCAATCGCGGGAACAACGAGATCCAGATCGCGCTCGTGCAATCGACCAAGGACCACGCCGAGGAACTGGGCGCGAAGGTGCGATTCTTTGACTGTGTGGACTGCCTCACCGCCAAGGGCGATTGGGGCTACGCGCGGTGGGAGCGCCCGGCCCCCGATGCCTTTGAACCGGTCTCGGGCAAGGGCGGGCGCAAGGGCGGCGTGCCGTGCTGGTGGCGCTCGGTGTTCACCGCCCCCGATGACGACACGATCGGCGCGGGGCTGCTGTTCGATACCGCCGGCCTGAGCAAGGGCCAGCTCTTTGTGAACGAGAAGCATGTCGGACGCTTCTGGACCGCGACCGGCACGGGCAAGGCCGTCGGTCCGCAGACCAGGCTCTTCGTGCCGCGATCCATGCTCTCACTCGGCGAGCCCAACGAACTCTACATCTTCGATGAGCACGGTCACTCCCCGGCCCGGTGCAAGCTCATCGGCGCTGAGGGCGGCGTCTGGGGCGATGGCTCGCCCGCGGAGTGAGCAAGCCATGCGCACCGCCCCTGATGCCGATAGCGCCGATCTCTGGCAGAAGGCAGCGAGCTTCGCGGCCCGGGCCCACCGGCACCAGACCCGTCGCGATGGCGCAACGCCCTACGTCGCCCATGTCTTTCGTGTCGCGATGACCGTGCGCGATGTCTTCGCCTGCGATGATCCCATCTGCATCGCCGCAGCCCTGCTTCACGACACCATCGAGGACACCGGCGCGGACTACGACGAGATCGCCGAGGACTTCGGACACGATGTGGCCAGGTGCGTCGCCGCGCTGACCAAGAACATGGCCCTCCCCGAGGCTGAGCGCGAAGCCGAGTACGATGCCCGCCTCGCCAGTGCCGATTGGCGGGCCCGCCTCGTCAAGCTGGCGGACCAGTACGACAACCTGTGCGATCTCTGCGCCGATGACCCGGCGTTCTGCTCCCGCGCCATCGCGCGGGCCAAGCGTGCCGTCAAGCTCGCGGAGCTTGATAAGGGCAACCCCACCGTCGCGCGAGCCGCGGCGATCGTTCAAGCAAAGACCACAGAATCTGGGCAGTAGTTAGGCGATCGACGAGCGAACTACTCGTCGGACTCCGCGCTCACCGCCGCGGCCGGCTTCCTGGCCGCATCGGCTTCTGCGCGCTCCGCGGTGATCGCATCAAACTGACGTTCCACCGCGCGAAGGTCAAGCTCCGCCTTCAGCACCCGAGACGCATGCAGCGCAGCCTCCGCCGTTCCGGCCATCGCACGCTCGGCTTCGCGCCGGGCACGCTCCAACTGCGCCTCGACCATCGAACGCTTCTGCGTGAGGCGATCAACCTCCTCCGCAAAGCTCATTCGCGGCTGAGGGACCGGCTCATCAAAGTCCAGCACCATCTGCAAGGCCTGCGCGTTCGCGCCCCACGCATTCACCCGGTTGCCGTTCACCCCCCGAAGCTGCGTGCTGTACCACGAGTTCTCATTGATGTTGGATGTCCGTGCCCGACCCCCGGCGTGCACCACCATCTGCGGGCCGTGCGGCTGGATCCGCATCTGCTGCATCTGCCGCTGCCGGCTCGACTCGAGCGCATCCGGCCACGCGTCGAGATGCACCGGAGTCGCCACCGGCTCATCGATCTGTCCGTAGCTCCGGGAGCGTGTCTTCCACGCGCGATAGAGCCGCACCTCGTCGAGGGAGTTGTTGCGAAGCTCGCGGAAATCTCCCAGCTTCACATCCAGCGAGAGCTTCTCCTTCCCCCGTCGAACCACGAGCTTCATGGTGTCGCCCGGGTCGCGGGCGATGATCAGCCCCTGAATCAGCGGCCGCGCTGTGCCGCTGGTGAGCGGGATGCCGTCGGCCTCGATGACGATGTCCCCCGGCTCCAGGATCGTGTGGCACGGGAACGGCGCGAAGGTCTGCTCAATCACGATGCGGTCGCGCAGCGTGGTCAGATCAAACTGCACACCCATCGCCGCCCGCGGCGAAGTGGCAAACCGCTCCCGCGCGATGGTCACCAGGCGCGAGTGTGCCTCCAGCGGAAGTTGCCGGCTGGTCAGCACGGCCTCGATATCGCCGAGGCGAATCGAGCGATCATCGCGGATCCGCACCGTCGCCCGCTCGCGCGTGAGAAAATCAGGCGAGGCGAGTTCTTCGATCAACTGGTCGAGGCCGCCCGCCAGGTCAGCAGGCGACGCAAGCGGCTGCGGCGAGGCATCCTCAACTTGATTCTGAGCGGAAGCGGTGCCGCACATCGACGCGATCGCCGCGGCGATTCCTGCGGCGGGCAGACCGGACATGCGTTTGAACCGGATCATCGCTCGCCTCCCGTCGGAACGGGCCACGGGGACACACACCCATAGCCCCATCCGGGGTTGTACCGGCACTTTACGGGTTGGTGGCCCGTTGGGCAAGGCTTTCGGCGTGGGTTTCGAACCAGGCGGCTGTCCGGTTCGCCAACCGCAGCACCCCGTGCCCCGAATACCGGCCGAATCGCCCCGTCGCGGCGATGGGCAGGGCGACCTCGGCGATGATCGCCTCGATGCACAACGGCGCAACAGCCTCCCGAGGCCAGGCCGCGGCGGCAGGGGCGCCCCCGCGATAGCCGGACCAGAACGCCGCGAACAGCATCGGGTCGAACGCGACCGAGAACGGAGCCCGCCCCGGGACCGGTGTTTCAACCGGCCGACGCCGGAGCGCAAACTGCAGGGCGCCGTTCGCCGCATCGATCATCGCCGCGGCAAGCGACACAGTGTCAAAGTCCAGGATCGCGGCGATCCCCGCCTGATCGCCCCAGAGCAGGTTGCCCGGGTGCCAGTCCCCGTGGATCAGTTGATCCGGCTGCTGGCCGAGCCCGGTGGCCGCGGCCGCCGCGGCCGCACGCGTGTACCGCTCCGCAAGGTCCGTCGCCGTCTCCCTGATCGCAGGCGCGGACAGAGAAACGTGCAGCTCCCTCAGCACCTCGGCGAGCCGCGGATGCGCGTGGTACGAGCGCCTGGGCGGGGGCCACTCCGGACGGATCTCCCGCAGCGCTGCGTGGCATCGGGCAAGCAACTCCCCCGCCGACCTCGCCGCCTCGGGAGTGCGGTCATACGCCCGCCCGCGGATGAATCGGTAGATCTCGTACACGTGCTCCCCGCTCTGAAGCATCGAGTTGTGGTCGTCGCGCGTGCCCAGCAGCGCGGGCACCGGCAGGCCGCGGCTGGCCAGGTGTAGAACAATCTGGTGCGAGAGGGCGACGCGATGGAGCCAGTCCGCGCGCGCTGCGCCGGCGGCCGGTGCCGCCCGCCGCTTCAGCAGGAACGCCCCGGTCGAGGTGATCAGCAGCGCCTTGGGGCTTGCGCGCGAGCCGGCCTTGAAGTGCTGCGCCGAGCGCACATCGCCCAGGTCATACCGAGAACACACCACGGCCAGCTCGCCTGCAGTGATTCGGGCGTGGTCGTCGGACACGGGAGGCTCCGCCAAGCCGAGTTTGCCGGTCGGAACGCCACGCGTCACCGCATCGCGGCTCCTCGCGGGCGTGGGTCACTCGACGTTCTGGACCTGTTCCTTGATCCGGTCGATCGCCCCTTTGATCTCGACCGTCCAGCGCGAGATCTCGGCATCCTGGCACTTGCTGGCGATGGTGTTGGCCTCGCGCAGCATCTCCTGCGTCAGGAAGTCCAGCGTGCGTCCCACCGGGCGAGGATCCGGCCCCGAGAGCAACTCCGCGAACTGCTCGATGTGCGCGGTCAGGCGGCTGATCTCCTCGGAGGTGTCGGCCCGCTCCGCCGCGATGCCGATCTCTCGCACGACGTCCACGGCCTCGACCGTGACGCCCAGCTCCTTGATCATCGCCGCGATCCGGCCCTTGAGCCGCTTCTCATACTCGGCCATCACCATCGGCGCCCGGGCGCTGACGAGCTTCAGCCGCTCGCTGATCACCTCGATGTGCGTGAGCATGTCGTTCCGCACGACCTCGCCCTCGCGCAGACGCATCGCCAGCACGCCGTCGCCCGCCCGGTTCACCAGTTCGGTCAGTGTCGCGCGGGCATGGGCGAGCCGTTCCTCTTCATCGGCCGGCGGCTGAAGCACACCGGGCAGAGCCAGCAGCGCGCCAAGGTCAAGCTTGACCGATTGACCCTCTGTCGGTGGAAGCGATGAAAGCTGCCGCAGATAGCTCGCCAGCGCGGCCTGATTGATCGTGTGCGCTGCGCCGCCCGACGAATCGGCGTGCTTGACCGTCATGAACACCGAGCCGCGTGCCAGCTTGTGGCGCAGAAGCGTCTCAAGCTCCGCCTCCAAGGCCTGAAGCTCATCCGGCAGGCGGATCATCGCCTTGAAGTACTTGCTGTTGAGCGAGCGGACCTCGACAAAGTAATGGGCCGCGCCCACCTGCTTGGAGGCCTCACCGAACCCGGTCATGCTTCGGATCAAACCAAGCTCCTTGGCAGACGGTCTGTGTTCAGCCGGGGTTGGCGGGGGTCTCGGTCGGGGGGGTTTCAGACGGTGGGGTCTGAGGATCGGCGGGCTCGGCAGCGGGCTCTGCCGCGGGGGTGTCAGTCGGCTCCGATGCGGGTTCGGCCGCGGGCTCAGTCGCCGCCGGCGGCACCGCAACCGGCGCGGTCTCAGTCGTCGGGGCCGCGGTCGGGGCGCCCGGGACAGCCGGGGGCGTCTGTTCAGTGGTTGTGGCCTGCACCTCGCTCGGCGCCGCGATCGTCGGCCGGACCGTGTAGTTCAGCCCGATCGCCGCCAGCAGATAAATCACGAAGATCGCGATGGTTGCGACAGTCAGGGCGTCGCCGGTCCGGGCGCCGAACGCCGTCTGGCCAGAGCCCGCACCAGAGCCGAATGCCCCCGAAAGGCCGCCGCCCTGGGGCTTCTGGATCAGCACCGTCAGGATCATGATCAGGCAGACAATCAGAAACCCGACGACCATCAGGTTGATGGCGATCGGCGGGAGTTGGGCGAGCATGGGAATCATCGTGCGTCCTTTGAGTGGTCGCAACTCTAGGAATGGCAAGCGTCAGACGCCAGCGGAGTCCCTCATCAGGGGTTATCGACCCTTCGAGGGGCTCGCCTTCGCCGCCGCGGCCCGAATGATGCCCAGGAACTCCTCCGATTTCAGGGATGCCCCGCCGATCAGGCCCCCGTCGAGATCCGGCTGGGCCATGAGCTCCGCCGCGTTCGATGCCTTGACCGAGCCGCCGTACTGAATCCGGATCCGAGCCGCGGCCTCCGCTCCAAAGAGCGACCCGAGCACGCCGCGGCACTTGGCATGGGCGTCCTGGGCGTCGCCCGGCGTGGCGTTCTTCCCTGTGCCGATCGCCCACACCGGCTCGTACGCGATCGTGAGCAACCCAAGCTGCTCGGCCTTCACTTCCGCCAGCCCGGCACGAAGCTGCCGCTCGTTCACCGCATCGGTCTGCCCGCCCGCCCGCTCCTCCAGCTTCTCGCCGATGCACAGGATGACCCGAAGCCCCGCATCGAGCGCGGCCCGCGTCTTGCGGTTGATCAGTTCATCCCCCTCGCCGATCACATGACGCCGCTCGGAGTGACCCGTCAGCACGACGCTGACTCCGCAGTCCTTGAGCATCGCGGCGGAGACTTCGCCGGTAAACGCGCCATTGGGTTCCGGCCAGATGTCCTGAGCGCCGAGCATGATGCTCGACGACCGGTCGCGCAGAACGTTGTGAACATGCCGGATATAGACAAACGGAGGGAAGATCGCGATGTCGCATGCCTGATCCAGTCGGTCGGTCGCGACCGCGCGGGCGAGGTCATCCGCCAGCGTGCGCGATGCCGCGGCATCGAGGTTCATCTTCCAGTTTCCGCCGACGAAGGGTTTGCGCATGTCAGAGTTCCTGAAGCCGGTCTACCTGCTCCGTGCCTCGAGCGTTTCGTGAGAGTAGTTGGGCGCTTCTTTGGTGATCCGGATGTCGTGCGGGTGGCTCTCGACCACGCTCGCGCCGGTCACCCGCACAAACCGTGCCCGCTCGCGGAACTGGTCGATCGTCGCGCACCCGCAGTACCCCATGCTCGCGCGCAGCCCACCCACAAGCTGGTACACAAAGTCCGCCAGCGAGCCGCGGTAGGGGACCAGCCCCTCCACGCCCTCGGGCACGAACTTGCGCAGCCGCGTGTCCTGCGCCCCGCCCTTGTGCTGGCCATACCGATCCGCCGATCCCGCTTCCATCGCGCCCGCCGAGCCCATGCCGCGATACGACTTGTAGCGGCGACCCTCGAAGATCACCGACTCCCCCGGCGACTCGTCGAGGCCTGCGAACAGCGAGCCCAGCATCACGCACGATGCCCCCGCGGCCATTGCCTTGGCGATGTCTCCCGACATCCGGATGCCGCCATCGGCGATCACCGGGATGTCCCGCCCCGCCTTCCGCACACCCCGGAGTGAGTTGAAGATCGCGGTCAACTGCGGCACGCCCACGCCGGTGACGACGCGCGTCGTGCAGATCGATCCCGGCCCGATCCCCGCCTTCACCGCATCCGCGCCCGCCTTGGCGAGCGCCATCGCCCCCTCCAGCGTCGCCACGTTGCCGGCGATCACCTCGACATCGTGCTTCTTCTTGATCGTCCGCACCGTCCGCAGGACGTTCTCGGAGTGCCCGTGCGACGTATCCACGACGACAAAGTCGGCCTCGGCCGCGATGAGCGCATCCACGCGGTCATATTGATCCACCCCGCACGCCGCGCCGCAGCGCAGCCGCCCGCGAGAATCCAGGTTCGCCTTGGGGAACTGCGACAGCCGGTCGATGTCGCGCTGGGTGATCATCCCCGCCAGCCGACCCTTCTTGTCCACAAGAATCAGCTTCTCGACCTTGTTGCGGTTCAGGATCTGCTCCGCTTCCTCCAGCGTCGTTCCCGGCGCAGCGGTGACAAGCCCGGACCCGGTCATCACGCTCTTGACCGGCGTGTTCTCATCCTCCACGAACTTGAGATCGCGCTTCGTCAGGATTCCCACCACGCGCCCGTGCGACCGAAGCTGGGTCGAGCCGTCCTCCGTCACTGGGAACCCCGAGACATTGTGCTCGCGCATCAGCCGGCGCGCGTTCCCCACCGTCTCCCCCGGACCGACCGTAATCGGATCGAGGATGATCCCGTTGCCCGACCGCTTCACCTTCGTCACTTCGCGGGCCTGCGCCTCCACCGGCATGTTCCGGTGAATGACGCCCACTCCGCCCTCCTGCGCAAGCGCGATCGCCAGCGCGGACTCCGTGACCGTGTCCATCGGCGCCGAGACCAAGGGGATCTTCAGCCGGATCGTCGGCGTCAGCCGCGAGGAGGTGTCCGCCTCCGAGGGCATCACATCGCTGTATTGCGGGAGCAGCAGGACATCGTCAAACGTGATGCCGTCACCCACGATCTTGATGCTCGCCGGGTCAGCATCCCTCGCGGCAGGCCGCGGAGTTCGAGAAGCCGGATTGACTTTGGAGGAAGTTCCGCGATGAGAGCGGGAGCCGTTATTGGTCGCCATGCACATTTATGGCGGGCACGGCGGTAGGGTCAACGCAAACCGGACTCTGAGCACCATTTGCTGGCGATCCCCCACCTTCCCTCCCCTTCGACACCCGCCGCCGCGTTCCATGCCCCCACGCGGGTTGCTCCGAGCCTCCGCCGGGTCTTCCATCAGCCCTCAGGCCCGCGGCGAGCCGCCGCGCGGACCCGGGGAGGAGGCTGTCCATGCCACACGCAGTTCGAGGCAAGCCCGGCGCGAAGCAGCAGACCTCCCCCGAATCCGCCTGCTGGCAATACGACGCTGCGCAAGGCGTCGCCGCCCTGCAAAGCCAGGAATGGCTGCTCACGAACGGTCTGGGTGGCTACGCCATGGGCAGCGCATCGGGAGTTCCCACCCGGCGATACCACGCGCTGCTCATCGCCGCAACGCGCCCACCCGTCGGCCGCATCGCCGCGCTCAACGCGATGGTCGAGCGCGTGCAGATCGGCGGACGTGTTATCGAGTGTTCGAGCTTTGAGTTCACCAGCGACCAGCAGCAGGGGGGGCGTGGCGCTCTCCTGCACCCCGCCGGTGCCCGGCACCTGACCCGCTTCGAGCACGATGAAGCCGCGCGATGGACCTACGCCGCGGATGGGCTCGAACTCACCCGCGAGCTCGTGCTCTTCTCCGGAAAAAACGCCGCGGGTCTGCGCTACACACTCCGTCGCGATTCCGAGGCCGCGCATGCCGAGGCATCCTTCACGATCCGTCCCCTCGCATCCTTGCGCGATGTCCACAACCTCATCCGCCAGGGATGGGCACGTGACCCTGCGATCGAGCTCCAGCAACAGGGCGTCGTCCTGCGCCGAGAAGGCCTTGCCCTCCACATCCAGCCCCGCGGCCAGAAACATGCCCGATTCGTCCGGGATGAACAGTGGTGGAACAGCTTCTTCTACCGCGAGGATGCCGATCGCGGCCAGGACTGCGTCGAAGACCTCTTCTCGCCCGGGTACTTCGAGTGCACACTCAAACCCGGCGAGGCCTCCGCGGTCGTCGAGTTCGCCGCATGGCTGGGCAACGATGCTCCGGCCCATGATGTCCAGACGGAAATCCTCTCCCGGCGCGCTCGCTTCGCCCGCCTGGCTGCCGCCACAATGCCCGCACACCCGGAGCACCGCGAGCGGGACGCCCTCGCCATCCTCGCCCGCGCGGCCGACGCCTTCATCGTCGCAAGCCGCGGCCCCGATGACGCAACCAACGGCGTCTCAACCATCGCGGGCTATCCGTGGTTCTCCGATTGGGGCCGCGACACCTTCATCGCGCTCCCCGGCCTGCTCCTGGCCACAGGGCGGCATGATGAGGCTCGGCGCGAGCTGGAGCGTTTCGCCCGGTCCCGTCGCGGCGGAATCATCCCCAACGTCTTCAGCGACCAGACCGGCGAGCCCGAGTACAACACCGTTGACGCCTCGCTCTGGTTCATCCATGCCGCATGCAGTTGGCTCGCGGCCACCAGAGATCATGCGGGCTTCGGCGCAGTCCTCCGCGATGCGTGCCTGGATGTGGTGGACTGCTACCGCCGCGGCACGGACTTCAACATCGCGATGGACCCTGCCGACAAGCTGATCACCGCGGGGACGAACGTCACCCAGCTCACCTGGATGGACGCACGCCGCGACGGCGTGACCTTCACGCCGCGACACGGCAAGGCCGTGGAGATCAACGCGCTCTGGTACAACGCGCTCCGCTCTCTCGCTGTCGCGCTCTCGCCGGCGAAGGGCACGCTCGTCGCCGATCTCAACGACCTCGCCGCCGCCGTCGGCAGGAGCCTGGCTTCGAAGTTCTGGGATGAACGTCAGCACTGCCTGTTCGACTGCCTGACCCCCGGCGATGGCATCAGGTGGGAGCCCGATGCGTCCCTGCGTCCGAATCAGATCTTCGCCGTCAGCCTGCCGCACTCGGCGCTCTCCGCGGTGCAGCAACAGGCGGTCGTGCACTGCGTGCGAACCCGGCTCGTCACCCCCATGGGCGTGCGAACGCTCGACCCCGCCGATCCTCGCTATCGCGGCCGCTATCGCGGCACGCTCTTCGAACGCGATGGCGCGTACCACCAGGGAACCGCCTGGCCGTGGCTCCTCGGCCCGGTGGCCGAGGCGGTCCTCCGAGCCGGCGCATTCACTGCCGCAGCGAAGAGCGAGGCGATCTCGATCCTCCAGCCCATGCTCTCATCGATCGCCATCGGCAAGTCCGAAGCGCGGCCCGGCACGTGCGCCGGACAGATCGCCGAGGTCTTCGATGGGGATCACACCGAGTTGGAACCACAGCGCGCCGGCGGCTGCCCCGCGCAGGCTTGGTCGGTCGCCGAAACGCTCCGGGTTCTCAAATTGATCGTTGGCTGAACCTGGCCATCGGCCAGTCGCTCAGCACGAGCTCTTCGGTCCGGCCTTCATCAGCTTTTCACCCTGCTCCGGCGTCATCGAACCCTCGGCGATGTACGCGGCGATCTCGCGCCGGGTCCGCTCGCGCGAGACCGATGCCACCACCGCGAGAATGGTGCGGAACAGCACGACCGACACCACGCCAAAGGTCACCAAGACCGGGATCAGCACATCATCCCGAAGCAGCCGGTCCAGCAGTTCCGTTGTTTCCATGGTCATGCTCCCACTTCGACTGTTCGGGAATCGCTCCCGGCGGTTTCATACGCCCAGTGCGAACCGGTGAAGCATATGGAGCCAGGCCGAATAGAACTCAAACTCCGGCATGCGAGAACGGGCGAGCGGAGCGCCCGGATCAAGAGCCCGGACCGCCCCCGGGGGTGGGCTGAAATCCGCGAACCCCATGTCGATCCTTGCCCGCGGAGCAGCCTGAGTCAGACGGTCCGCCAGCAGGTCCGCATTCACGCTGTCCGCGTGGCCGCGGTCATTCCCCAGCACATCGAAGTTGAACTTGTTCCCGTCGATCCGGAATCGCGCCCCGTCGGATGTATGCAGTTCGATCACCTCCGCCAGACCCAGCTTCCGCGGCGGTGTCTCGACGCGGTCCAGGTACATCGTGCCCGTGAGCGCATCGAACCGCACCTGCGTCGTGGGGTCACCCGCCGCGGATCGCCTCGAGACAACCGCCGCCCGCACGATCAGGAACACTTCGGACATCTCCAGTCGGACCAGGTGCCCCCGCCAGGGCTCCACGAGGAATGCAGGCCCCGCCGCTCCCCGATCGCCGGACAACCGCTTCGCCACGATGGGGCGCGAGAGCCCGTTGAGCTGCCGCTCCGTCGGCGCAAACGCGGGCACGCCCATGTCGCGAAGCGACCTCACCGCCGCGCCCGCCGCCCGCTCCGGCAGCCGGATCAACGCCAGCGGCGCGGGTTTGGCGACACGCAGGTTCGCATCCGCCGGATCGATCCCCACACAACGCGACAACGCCTCAATCTTCTGCTCGCGCACCCACCCCGCCGGCCAGTCAAAGATGGACACGAACGCGAAGGTCGGCAGGGCCATCAGGGTCTCCGCGGCCGGATCAGCCGCAGATACTCTCATCGGTGAGCGCATCCCGGCGATTAACCCCCGACCTCCTCCTCGCAGCCTACTCGGCAGGCTACTTCCCCATGGCGGACATGGACAGCGTACGTCCCGGCCGGAATGCCGAGATTGGGTGGTACTCCCCAGACCCCCGCGCGGTCCTGCCGCTTGCGGATGGGGCGCTGCATGTGCCGCGTTCGCTCGCCAAGACCATCCGCCAGGGGAAGTTCGAGATCACGACGGACCGCGCGTTCGAGCGCGTCATGGTGGAGTGCGCCCGTCCGCGAACCGCCGAAGCCGAAGGCGGTGCCTGGATCAGCGATGAGATGATCCGAGCCTACACCGAACTGCACCGGTTGGGCTTCGCCCATTCCGTCGAAGCCTGGCGGGGGCAGGGCCCCGACGCGATGCTGGTGGGGGGGCTCTACGGAGTGTCAATCGGTGCCGCATTCTTCGCCGAGAGCATGTTCTGCCGGCCGGCTTCCGGCGGCACCGACGCTTCAAAGGTGTGCCTTGTCCGATTGGCGGAGCACGTCCGCCGCTGTCGCTACACCCTGCTGGATGTCCAGTTGGCCAACCCCCATACGCAGCGGTTCGGGGTGGTGGAGGTCTCGCGCAAGGCGTTCCTGGACCACCTGCAAACCGCGATCTGCCAGCCGGATCGTTGGTTGGCGATCGCTACCCAATCCCGAACGACTCCCGCCGGCGGGTAGACAGTCTCGGCTGCAACGCCTCCGCCATGTCTGTCCGCCAGAGGGATTTCCACGGCAGGACCATTGCGGAACAGGGGTTTGTGTGTTACCAATTGCGGACAGAAGCGCGCGAAACAGATACCCGCACGCGGAGGAGCGGCGGCCTGTCATCGGCGCGAACGTGTATCAGGCAAAGCCTGGAAAGAAAGGTGAACAGTGAAGACGTTGAAGCTGTACGGCGCAGCCGCACTCGCGGTTGCAATGGCGGGCACGGCCGCGCTCGCATCACTCCCTCCCCGGCAGGCCGGCGCGATCGCCGAGGATCACGAGGCCGCCAAGGCGCGCCAGTTGGCGCGCGAAGAGGCCGCGGGTCTCGTCCCCGGCGTGAACTCCGAGTTCGGGCTCCGCGGTGTGTGCGCGTTCTCCGCGGGGCGCGAGTCGAATCTGCCCATCCCCGCGTTCGTGTCGCCCAATCCCGGAGTGGTCACCGACCAGTTGACCACCGCGGGCGATCCACTCCTGAACGTGCGGGTCCGACTCAACATCCTCCACACCTGGCAGGGCGATGTGATCGCCGTGCTCCGCCACGATGCCAGCGGCACAGAGGTCAAGCTCATCGACCGTCCCGGTGTCCCCGAGTCCAGTACCGTCGGCTTCAGCGCTGACAACTATGGTGACAACACCAACGGCATCCCGTTTGTCCTCGACAACTCCAGCGCCTCGCGGTACGACGTCCCCACGGTCGTGACTCCCGGCACGACAAATGTCACGGGTAACTGGCTCGCCGACGATCAGATCAGCACGCTGGCCGCCTTCGACGGGCTCACCGCAAACACCACGTGGACGCTCACGGTCTCTGACAACGCGGCCGGTGACAACGGCACACTCGTCCGCTGGTCCATCTGCTCCGACAACCTCATCGGCGCGGGCGTCCCCACCGGTGTCGGAGCCGCATCGCCAAGCTCCCCCGTGAGCGGCGATCCCGTGCTCTTCACCGTGCAGGTCTCCCCCGCCGCGGGCCCAGTCAGCACCGGCCTCGCCGTCCAGGCCGACCTCAGCCAGGTCGGCGGGTCCGCCACCCAGATGTTCTTCGATAACGGCACCAATGGTGATGCGGTCCCGAACGACAACATCTTCTCCTTCCTGACGGTCGTCACCGGCGCCACCGGTGTCTACAGCCTCCCCTTCACCGTGAGCGATGCCGAGGCGCGGAGCAGCAACGGCGCGATCGCGCTCTCGATCGCCATCACCAACGACGCCTGCGAGAACGCCATCAGCGTCCCCGTCGGCTCCTCGATCGTCTCCACGAACGTCGGCGCGACCAACGACCCCGGCCAGCCGACCTGCAACGGTCTCTCCACCTTCAACGCCGGCGTCTGGTTCACCACCGTCGGCAATGGCAACGTTCTCAACCTCACCACCTGCAGCGCCAACACGGTCCTCAACACGCGGCTCTACGTCTACACCGGCTCCTGCGGCGCGTTCACCTGCGTGGGCGCTGCCACCGGCACGACCCCGGCCTGCTCGCCCTCAACCGCCGCCTCCGTGCAGATCTGCTCCACACTGGGCGAGACCTACCACATCCTCATCACCAACGACACCAGCGGCACGGGTCAGTTCGAACTGTCCGTGCAGGACCTTGGTGCATGCCCCACCAACGACCTGTGCGAGAACGCCGTGCCCGTCTCCGTTGGCGGGAGCGTCCTCTCCAACAACGTCGGAGCAACCAACGACCCCGGCCAGCCGACTTGCAATGGGCTCTCCACCTTCAATGCCGGCGTCTGGTTCACCACTGTGGGCACCGGCAACAACCTGATCGCATCGACCTGCAGCGCCAACACCGTCCTGAACACCCGCCTGTATGTCTACTCCGGCACGTGCGGCGCGTTCACCTGCGTCGGCGCCAACGCCACCGCCGTCCCCGCCTGCTCCCCGTCGAACGCGGCCTCTGTCCGCTTCTGCTCCACCCTGGGCGAGACCTACTACATCCTCGTCACCAACGACACGAGCGGCACCGGCCAGTTCGAACTCTCCGTCACCGATGACGGCCCCTTCGGCTGCCAGCCCACCGGCGGCTGCTGCACCGCCGGCGTCTGCTCGCTGAACACCGAGGCGCTCTGCCTCGCCGGAGGCGGCAGCTACCTCGGCGATGGAACCAACTGCGACGGCAACGGTCCCGTCACCGCCTACACCAGCACGCCCTTCCTCTCCATCCCGGACAATCAGTGCGTCGCCAGCGGGTTCGTGACCGACACCATCGTCGTTCCCGACAACGTCGCCATCGCTGACATCAACGTCCGCGTCCAGGTCACCCACACCTTCATCGGCGACCTCCGCATCCGCCTCACCAACGGCGTCACGACCGTTTCCCTGTGGGAGCGCGTCTGCGGCACGAACGCGAACATGGATGTCACGTTCGACGACGAAGGCGCGGTTCTGGTCTGCGGCACCGAGCCCACCGTCGGAACATTCGTCCCCTCCGGCACCGGCGCGGGCTCGCTCAGTTCCTTCGACGGCCAGATGTCCGCGGGCAACTGGACGCTGGAAATCTGCGATGGCGCAGGCGCCGACCTCGGCACCCTCGATTTCTGGGAGCTGACCATCCGTGAGCAGGATCCCAACACCTGCCCCGGCGGCCCCGCCTTCTGCGATGCCGACTGGTGCCAGGACGGCTCCAAGTCCGTTGCCGACATCTTCTGCTTCCTCGCCGACTGGTTCGCCCTCGACCCCGAGGCCCGCACCTACGGCGGCGCAGGCACGCCCGTCCAGGCCATCTTCGCCTGGCTGGCCGTCTGGTTCGCGACCCCCAACGGCCCCTGCACCCCCTGATGCCTGATCCCGGTCTCTGACCGGTTCCGGCTTCTAAAGTTCCCCAAGAGCCCCCGTCACCGGACGGGGGCTCTTTCATTTGCTGCCGAATCACCCCCCCCCACACACGCCCGCCCTGCGACCGAAAACGTCCACCAAGACCACCCTCGTTTGCCATTCACGCGGGCCAAGTGCAGAACCTGATGTACGCTTGGAGCGAACAGGTGTGCACCTTCCCCCGCTCGGGGCGTTGGCGTGGATCTCGGCCGTTCCGCGGCCGCTTCGTTCGGTGTTCGGAAAGGACCGAGATGTTCAACCTGCGGACCCCTCTGGCACGCACCGCGTGCCTCGTGGCAACCCTTGGCCTCTCCGCCGCCTCGCTCGCCCAGGTCGAGCACGCCGCGCCGCGCAGGTCCCTGCTCGAGTTCGACCACTGCGAACTCGATCTCGATGCGCACACCGGCTGCGGCAAGTCCTGCCACATGCGACGCCTGTGGCAAGCCCAGCACGGCTACCCCACCGATGCGCCCGACCCCGATGCGGGCTCGCTCCGCGGAGCCATCGACACCACCGATCTCCTCCACTGCGACCTCTCCATCGAGGTCGTCCCCACCACCGAGAATGTCTCGGGCACCAACATCATGACGATCGAGAGCCTCGTCGACGGGCTCACCTCGTTTGCGTTCAGGCTCCGCAACCAGTACGTCGTCTCTTCGTGCATCGTCACCGACTCCGTCGGCAGCTACAGCGTCACGCCCAGCGCACCCGGCGCCAACTCTTACGGCCGCACCATCACCTTCCTCCGCCCGATCGATGCCGGCGAGCAGTTCACCGTCTCCATCACCTACTCCGGCACCGCCGTCGCCCGCGGCTTCGGCTCCATCACATTCGGCACCCAGGGCGGCAACCCGATCGTCGCGACACTCTCCGAGCCCTACTTCGCTGCCACCTGGTGGCCCTGCAAGGATGGCGACTTCCAGCAGCCCGGCGACAACGGCGACAAGTACACCATGACCATGGCGATCACCGCGCCCGCCGCGATGCGCAGCGTCTCCAACGGTGTGCTCGAGGGGATCGATGTGCTCTCCGGCAGCCGACGCCGCTTCCGCTGGGCGACCGACTACCCCATCGCCACCTATCTCGTCGCGTTCTGCTCCACCGTCTACAACACCTGGACGGTGAACTACACCCACGGCGATGTGAACATGCCCGTCGAGTTCAACCTCTACCCCGATTCCGACACCCCCGGCAACCGAGCCGCGTGGGAGCTCTGCGTCCCCATGCTCCACGCCTTCCGCCCGCTCTTTGGCGAGTACCCCTTCGTCAACGAGAAGTACGGCATGTACCAGTTCCCCTTCAGCGGCGGAATGGAGCACCAGACCAACACCGGCCAGGGCACCTTCGCCGAGTCCGTCACCGCGCACGAACTCGGCCACCAGTGGTGGGGCGACCTTGTGACCTGCAAGACCTGGCACGACATCTGGCTCAATGAAGGCTTCGCCACCTACTCGGAGGCGCTCTGGTTCGAGAACAAGCCCGGCTCCGGCGGCCCGGCCGCCCTCCACGCCCACATGGCCTCCCGCCGTCCGAGCAGCGTCAACGGCACCGTCTATTGCTTCCAGGTCACCGACCCCAACCGCATTTTCTCCTCCAACTTCAGCTACCGCAAGGCGGGCTGGGTCCTCCACATGCTCCGCAAGGTCGTCGGCGATGACACTTTCTTCGCCATCCTCGCCGAGCACCGCGACCGCCACGCCTACTCCGCCGCGACGACCGAGCAGTTCATCCAGACCGCGGCGGATGTTCACGGCCAGGACCTCTCCTGGTTCTTCGAACCCTGGGTCTACCAGCCCGGCGCGCCGACCTACACCTACGGCTGGCAGGCCGCGACCATCGCCGGCGAGCCGTATCTCCGCCTCCGCATCCGCCAGACACAGAGCGCGTCCTACCCGCGCTTCGCCATGCCCATCGAGGTGCGCGTCACCACGACTTCCGGTATCGAGACCCACACAGTCTTCAACGATGCCGCGACGCAGCACTTCCTCATCCCCCTGAGCGCGGTCCCCACCGCCGTCGAGATCGACCCGAACGACTGGATCCTCAACGAGGGCAAGTCGGAAGTCGCATACATCGCCGGTCCGCCGAAGATCGTCACCCTCTCGCCGGAGCCCGGTGCGGTGTTCGCCGCGGGAGAAGCGCCGAGCGTTGTTGCGATCACGTTCAGCGACGCGGTGACGATGGCTGCCGGTCAAGTCACCCTCACCGGCGAGGGCGGGCCGGTCACGCTTGCGTTGCCGCAGGCCGCGGGCCCGGGCAGCTACACGCTCCCGATCACAGGTACGCTCGCGCCCGGCGTGTACACGTTGAACGCCAGCGATTCAATCACCGCCAACGGGTTCGCGCTCGATGGCGAGATCGACGACCCCGCCTCCGGCCCGCTCCCCTCCGGCAATGGCGCGGCGGGCGGCAGCGGATCGTGGAGCTTCACCGTCCTGGGCAACCCGTGTGTCGCCGACATCGACAACTCCGGAAGCGTGGATGTCCCCGACATCTTCGCCTACCTCAGCCTCTGGTTCGCCTCCGATTCCGCGGCGGACATCGACGGCATTCCCGGCGTAGGCGTCCCCGACATCTTCGCCTTCCTCAGCCTCTGGTTCGCCGGCTGCTGACCCGGGACCCAGGACTCAGGACTCAGGACTCAGGACCGAGGACTCCGTCCTCTTTTCACGCCCCCGCGCCCGCCCCGCCGATCTCTCCCCGCATGGGGACGGGGCCATACAGCGCGCGAGGTGTCCGCATGCACGCAGTCCGTTCCGGCTCCACACTCACGCGCGCAGCCGCCTGCATCTCCCTCCTCACCACCGCCGCGGCGGTACACGCCCAGCCGCTGGAGCTCTATGTCGACGACGATGCACCGGCGGGTGGAGATGGGTTGAGCTGGCAGACGGCATTCCGAGACTTGCAGGATGCGATGGAGTTTCCGCTGCCTGTGGGAACTTCGTCGCGCGTGTTGAAGATCGCCGCGGGCGTGTACGTGCCGGGGCGAGGATCTGCGCAGCGCGATTCGACGTTTCTTGTGGCCAGTGGGGCGACCCTGTTGGGAGGGTTCGCAGGGATTGAGAGCGCCGAGCCCAACGCGCGAGATCCACTTGCATATCTGAGCGTGTTGTCAGGCGATCTTGCGGGCGATGATGGACCCGCGTTCATCAACCGGGGCGACAACGCATTTCACGTGGTGACAACGAAAGGGGATCTCAATGTTTTGGATGGACTTGTCATCCGCGGGGGCTTCGCGTCCGAGCAGAACCCTTGGAATATGGGCGGCGGGGTACTTGTCGGCGTGGCCAGTGGATGGCTTCCACTCACCATACGAGGATGCACGATTGAAGACAATCAGGCGGCGAATGGTGGAGGCATCGGAACACTTGGTGGATCAGTCCTCATCGAGCGCTCGACTCTTCATCGCAACATTGCACTGAACTTCGGCGGAGCGGCCTATCTGCACGGAGCGGACATTCGAGCTTCCCGATTCATCGGCAATGCCGCCGGTGACGGCGGCGGCGCAGTTTTCAACACCATCTCACTAGTTCGAGTCGTCAATACCGAGTTCAACGAGAACTCCGCGCCCGGTGGCGGTGCGATTTACGGTTGGTTGGGGCGAACAGATGTCGCCAACTGTACCTTCGCTGGGAACTCCGCACTCTCCGGGCACAGCGTAAAGATCAACGCGGGCAGTCTGCACACGCGCATCTGGGCTTCGATCTTCACGGGTGCCGCAACTGCGCCTCATCTCGCAAGTAGCGGCGGTGGCTGGTACGCGATCGCGTCGTCGATCGTGGAACGAGGAGTGTCGCCAGAACTGCTGGCATCGGGCGCGACTTTCGCTGGCTTCGGTAACCTCGATGCCTCGCCGCGGTTTGCAGATCCGCTCGGGCCCGACGGGGTCGTGGGCACAACGGACGATGACCTTCGGCTGCGGCAGAACTCGATCGCGATTGACGCGGCGTGGCTTGAAGCAGCGACGTTCCCTGGCCTCATGCACGGGCTCGATCTTGCCAGCCTCCCGCGTGTCCACGACGACCCCGGCATGCCCAACATCGGCATCGGCGCAAACGGCGCGCTCGACATCGGCGCGTACGAGTTCCAGGGCACATCCTGCCGCGCCGATCATGATGGCGACACCGCCATCAGCGTCCCCGACATCTTCAGCTACCTGAGCGACTGGTTCGCGCAGCGGCTCGAATCCGACTTCGATCGCGACCGCTCGGTCGAGGTCGACGACCTCTTCCACTGGCTCGCCGCGTGGTTCGCTGGCTGCTGAGTGCCACTGACTTCAGTTCAGCCGCGTCTCACCGCGCCGCGCGATCCCCTCAGCTCCCCTTCTTCCGCCACGCCCAGAAGCCCTGGAAGCACAGCCCGAGCACTGCCGCGACCGACCAGATCGTCAGCCACTGCATCGGCGATCGGTCGAACGCCCCGCCCTGCTGCGCCCACGGTGCGCCCAGCGACGAACTCAGCCACACGCCCCCGCCGAGCCACAGCGCGGAGCCCAGCATCGCCGCGCACGCGCCCGCGGCCCATGCCGGGGCCATCAGCCCGATGACGATCCCGACGGCGAGCCCGCCGAGCGATGACAGCACCAGTGGCGCGCGATGCTGCGTCGGCACCGCGGCCAGACGGGTTTCAATCTGTGTTGCCGCGCTGTGGATGACCTCCTTGGCGCGGTCCGCCGCGGGCTGAAGCTGCTCGGGGATCTCCGTCGGCAGGCTGCGCGGCAACTGGAAGTCCAGTGTCTGCGCGAGCGGGATCGGCGCGACAACCCCGCCGGAGCCGCTCGTCCGCTCCGCGGCCGAGAGCACCTCCCCGGTTGGACGGACATGGAGCTGCATGAACCCCGCGGTGCACAGCGGTGCGGCCGCGGCGAGCGCAACGCCCAGCGCAACTGCGGTCGCCGAACGGTACAACACCGCGCCGACGAGCGCGCCCGCGGGCACACCGAGCAGCAGCCCATACGCGCCGGCCGTGTTCGCGGCCGGGGCCGCGCTCTCGCCGCCGAACGCAGGTCCCACGACAAACCCCAGCGCAGCGCCTGCAAGCGCGCCGAGCACAATGATCATGGGTTTAAGCAGCCGCGCCCCCGACAGCCACAGAACCAGCCCGCACACCGTCGCGAGCGCAACCAGCCCCTGGATCGCCCAGGGCGCGCCGGCCACGGCCTTGGCCGCGGCATCCAGACGCAGCAACACATCGTCTAGAGTCAAGTCAGCCTCCGTTTCCTCAACTTCCGCTCCGAGGGGTTCAATCGGCACGCGGGCAAGTTGAATCCGGCCGCGCGTGAAGCCACCCCCCGGATGGTGCGGCCTGTGGGGGTGAGGAAGGACCGATGCGCCGAATCCGCGCGGCGCGAGTCCGATATCGGCGGGCTCCTGGCCGAGAACTTCCGCCCGGTTCGGCAGGGTTGCGGTATGGCCGATAGCGTTCGTGTGTGAGTGGGGGGGCGAGAGGGTGAGCAACGGTTGATGAGCAAGAAGCCGCACAAGAAATCGAACAAGGCCGCCGCGAAGTCCAAGCAGGCGAGCAAGCCCGCGCCGAAGGTCGCGACCGAGGCGCAGAAGGATGCGCTCGATGCGTTGCGTGTCCGCATCGATGAGGTGGATCGCGGGCTGATCGAACTGCTCAACAAGCGGGCGGAGTTGGTCGTTGATGTCGGCCGCATCAAGCGCGATGCGGGGATCCCGATCTATGTGCCCAACCGCGAGTCGCAGGTGCTGTCGAAGGTGCTGAAGATGAACCCGGGTCCGCTGCCGGGGCGGGCGATCGAGGGCGTGTACCGCGAGCTGATGAGCGGGAGTTTCCGGCTGGAGTTGCCGCTGCGGATCGGGTTCCTTGGGCCGCTGGGTTCGTACTCGCACCTGGCGGCGGTGAGGCACTTTGGTTCGAGCGTGGAGTTTGATGATCTGCGGGCGATCGGGGGCGTGTTCACGGAAGTCGCCCGCGGCCATGTGGATTACGGGCTGGTGCCGATTGAGAACTCGGTGTTCGGCGGCATTCATGAGACGCTCGAGGCTTTCCAGCAGTTCCACAATGACGTGTGCGTGTACGCGGAGGTTCAGCTCGAGGTTCATCATGCGCTGCTGGCCAACTGCGCGCCCAGCCAGATCGGGAAGATCTACTCCAAGCCCGAGGTGTTCGGGCAGTGCCGGACGTGGCTGGCGACGCAGTACCCGCATGCGGAACTGCTGCCGGAGGCGAGCAGCAGCGCGGCGGTGATCCGCGCGGCGAAGGCGAAGCAGAGCAAGGGGAAGGGACGGACGGGGATCGCGGCGATCGGTTCGACGCTGGCGGGGGAGATGTATGACGTGAACGTGTTGTTTGAGAACATCGAGGACAACACGCACAACATCACGCGGTTCTATGTGCTGAGCAAGCATCCGGCCAAGCCGGTCGGGAAGGATGACAAGGGCCGCCCGGGCGACAAGACGGCGATGATGTTCACGACGATGAACGAGCCGGGCGCGCTGGTAAGCGTGCTGAGCGTGCTGCAGCGCGCGGGCATCAACCTGACGCACATCGACAAGCGGCCGAGCGGACGGAGCAACTGGCAGTACACCTTCTTCATCGATGCCGAGGGGCACATCGATGACCCGTGGTTCGCCGCGGCGGTGGCGCAGGCCAAGGGGATCTGCCGCGAGCTGCATGTGCTCGGGAGTTTTCCGCGGAGCCAGCGGATCTTGTAGAAGTCGGTCCACCGCGTTCAGGGAGAGAGCGGCGAACCAGGCGGCGCCGGCTCAGGGCCCGGATTTGTGGTCGTCGATGTTGAAATCGCTGATGCGCCAGATTCGTTCGCGGTCGATGTGGAAGCAGAAGTACCCGGCGCGGGTTCGGCCGCGGGAATCGATGAAGGTGAAGCGCTGGATGGCGGTGGCCTCGTTCTCGCGGGAGCCCATGAAGGCTTCGAGCGTGGGCTGCGTGCCATCGGGGAGCGGGGGGAACTCGTAGGTGACGGGCTTGAGGATGAAGGCGTGGGAGGAGGTCAGGTCGGAGATCTCGTCGTAGTCGGCATCGATGAGTTGCTGGAGCTCGTAGGTGTTGAGGAGGCCGCGGCAGCCTTGATCGAGGAAGTTGAAGAGCGCGCGGATGCCGGAGTTGGCCGCGGGGTTGTGGTTGTCCTGGAGGCGGAGGAGGAGCTCGGCGGTGATCTGCGGCGGGGTGAGGCGGGTTCGCGGCCAGGGCGCCGGGCCGAGGACGACGGGGGCGGGTGGCTCGCCGAAGAGGCGTGCGAGGCGGTGGGCGGAGGCGGCATCGGCCGCGGCGGCGCGGCGGTGGCTGGGTGAGGCGGGGGCTGCGCCGGCGATGGGGGCGGCGTGTGAGGCGAGGGGCCGGAAGGCGAGTGAGCGGGTGGAGGCACGGGTGATGGCGGTGGCGGCGCGGCGGACCTCGACGGGGTCCTCGGAAGCCTCCATGAGCTTTTCGAGCCGGGCGATGGCCTTGGCGCGGGCCGCGCGGTGCTGCTGGAGGAGGACGATTTCCTCGGCATCGAGGAGCGCGGCGATGCGTGCGCGGATTCGCGGCGCGGCGAGCCAGTCGGTCAGGAGGGAGAGTCGGATGCCGAACCGGCGGGCGATGTCGGCGGGGGTGTGCTCGGCCTTGACGACGGCTTCGAGGAGGCGGTCCTCATCGGTGAGTTGGGAGATGTGATCGGGATTGGGATCGGGATTGGATTTTGGATTGTGGATTTCGGATTGCGGATTGGGGGAGGAAGAGGAGGAGGGAGAAGGCGGAGGGTCGGTAGGGGCGGAAGACGGACCCCTCACCTGCTCGTGCTGCGCACGAGCTTCCTCTCCCCGCTGCACTTCGTTTGGCGGGGCGAGGGTGCAGACAACAGGAGAATCGGCCGCGGGGGACGGGGGCGCGGGATCGGCGGCCGGGTCATGTGGCGATGGCCCGGGCGGAAGGTCTGGAAGGAAAGGCACGTTGCCCCCTCCGCCGCCTACGGCGGCACCTCCCCCTGGCGGGGGAGGATCTGGGAAGGCGGCATCGGCGTCGGCGGGCTGCTGGCCGGTGTGCGAGGCGGGATTGGCCCGATCGGAGTACATGATCGGGAACAGTATGGCGTACGGATACCGACTTGTCAAGCGATTTGTTTGGAATGTGGAAGGATTCGGTAAGGCGAGGTGGGGGAG
>JAEYUO010000077.1 GCA_023432465.1 Planctomycetota bacterium
GATTTTGGATTGTGGATTGCGGAGTGCGGTGTGGAATGCGGATCGGGATCCCGGATGGGGCGGTGGTGCGAGGGCGGCGGGCAAGATGGCAAGTCGGCACTTCCCGTGACGGCGGGGTCTTGACGCCTTGGGCGCACGAGCGAGCGGGTGCGAGCCGGTCCGACTCCGATTTCGGCAATCCAAAATCCGCAATCCAAAATCCAAAATCCCCACGATCCAAAATCCAAAAACCCCGGATCGCTCCGGGGCTTTGACACACATCACGATCTCTCACCATCGACTCAGAACTTCCACCCGACCGTCGCGAAGTACGTCAGGTCGTTGCGGTTGCGGTCCGCGCCGGGGGTCGAGTCGTACCGGTCCTCCGCGCCGACCTTGAACACCATGCCCGTGTCCGCATCGAGCAGGAACTCCAGCCCCGTTGCGCCCACCAGCCGATACTCCGGGAAGTCCAGCATGCTCCAGTACGAGTCGAACGTGAAGAAGAACTTCGCCGCATCGTTGAACTTGTGCGTGAAGTCGAAGCCCAGGTTCAGCTCCGGGATCCACCGGTTGTCCGAGCCGCCGATCTCCCGCGTCACCGCGATACCGGCCCGCGGCAGCAGCAGCGTCGTGTCGTTGTCGATCAGCGCGTACCCCACACCCACCACGCCCGTCACGCGCCAGTCATAGTCCTGGAAGTAGTCGTACTGCGCCTCGCCCCGCGCGTACAGCCGCCACCGGCTGTCCCCCAGCTTCCAGTCGTTGCGGATGAACGCGTCGAACCGGTCCTGCGACTTGCTCCCGTCATCCTCGGCGTACAGGTACGCGAGCCCGAACGAGGTCGCGACCTTCGAGGTCTCGCGGTTGCCGCCGAACGCCGCGCGTGCGCCCAGACGCTCGGTGTTCCCCGTTGCGCCCGTCACACCCGCATCCACGAAGAACGACCACCCCTCGAAGAACGACTCCGGGTCCGGGGCCTCGGGCGGGTTGGCGTGCGCCACTTCCTTCACCTGCCCGCGCGCAAACGTCGTCCGGCCCATCACCGGGTGATCGATCACCACGTTCTGCTCATCCGATGACACCAGCGTGCCCGTCAGCACCTCGCCGGTCGTCAGCGTCACCTTGCTCTCGGTCCCGGGCTCCGGATCGACCAGGGTGTTGAAGTTCATCTCGCCCATCGCAGCGCTTGCCGCCGCGGCCAGTCCGAGCGCGGCCAGTGTCCATCGAGTCTTCACGCAAAGCCTCCTTCGAGTTGTCGGGTTCTCTTCGGCGAAACAGGGGACCAGCATACCCGGCCCGCCCGGGCCGTGCGGCGGGGGGCGTGGATGGGGGGAGGATGGGGGGAAGGCGTCAAGTCCCCACTCTCCGTGAGGCCGCCATGTTGATGCCTTGAGGGCGGACCCCCACGATGCGGCGGAGCGACCGGAACGGTCAATCCGCGCGTTCACGCTGCGCTGCCGGGTGCGTCCGCACATCGCAACCCATGATCCCTTCGAGGATTGCGCACGCTTCCGGGGGTTCTTCAGGGGAATCGGAGACGGCACGCATAGGATCGCGGCCCTATGCCCCTGCTTTCGGCGACCAACATCAAGTACACCATCGGCACGCGTGTCCTGCTCGATGGCATCTCGTTCTCCGTCGAAGCGGGGGAGCGCGTCGGCCTGGTCGGCCGCAACGGCTGCGGCAAGACCACGTTCATCCGCATGCTCGCCGGTCGGCAGAAGCCCGATTCGGGCTCCGTCTCGCTGGCCAAGGGGATGCGGCTTGGGTATCTCTCGCAGGACCCCGAGCTCGACCCTGCCAAGACCCTGCAGGAAGAGGCCGCCTCCGGCTTCGCCGAGATCCTGCGTCTGCACGCCGAGCTCGACCAGGTCTTCCACGACATGGCCGAGCCCGCCAACGCCGACCCCGACAAGCTCCAGCGTCTGATGGACCGGCAGTCGGAGCTTCAGGAACGCATCGAGTCCATGGGCGGCTACGCGACCGAGCACCGCGTCGAGGCCGTGCTGCACGGGCTGGGCTTCGTCGATGCGCAGTTCGGCATCCCCGTGTCGGGCCTCTCCGGCGGGCAGAAGGGGCGGCTGGCCCTGGCCAAGCTCCTGCTCGAATCACCGGACATCATGCTGCTCGATGAGCCCACCAACCACCTCGACATCGTCGGCCGCGAATGGCTCGAGGAGTATCTCGTCAACGACTACCGCGGCGCGGTCATCATGATCAGCCACGACCGGCAGATGCTCGACAACGTCGTCGGCCGGATCGAGGAGATCGACGGCGCGAGGATGATCGACTATCCCGGCAACTACACCGCCTTCCGCGACATCCGCAAGCAGCGGCTCCTGACGCAGCACCGGGCCTACGAGAACCAGCAGTCCGTCTGGGCCAAGGAAGAGGAGTTCATCCGCCGCTTCCGCGCCGGGCAGCGCGCCAAGGAGGCCCAGGGCCGGCTGAGCAAGCTCGAACGCCAGAAGGAACTCTTCTCGATCGAACGCCCCGCCGAGATGGGCGCGATGAAGCTCCGCCTCCCCGAGGCCCCGCGATCGGCGGACCTCGTCGCGGTTGTCCGCGATGCCGCGAAGGTGTATCCCGCACGCCCCGGCGACAGCGGCGCGGAGGATGGCGGCAGCGGCGAGCGTGTGCTCTTCCACGACCTCACCGTCACCATCAACCGCGGCGAGCGCTGGGCGATCGTCGGTCCCAACGGCGCGGGCAAGACCACCCTCGTCCGCGCCATGCTCGGCGAGCTGCCCCTCACCTCCGGCTCGACGCGCATCGGCGCATCGGTCGTCATCGGCTACTACGCCCAGCTCCCCCCCGGCGCGGATGATGAGCTGCCGGTGTGGGAGTATCTCCAGCGGCAGATCAAGAACGAGAACCCCGGCCTGGGCTTCAGCGAGCAGCAGGCCCGCGACCTCGCCGGCGCGTTCCTCTTCGCCGGACGCGAGCAGGACAAGCAGCTCAAGGTCATGAGCGGCGGCGAACGCAGCCGCGCACGCCTGGCCGCGCTCCTCGCCTCCGCCAAGAACCTGCTCGTGCTCGACGAACCGACCAACCACCTCGACATCCCCTCCGCCGAGCGACTCGAAGAGGCGCTGCGTCAGGATGAAGAGGGCGGCGGCTTCGGCGGCACGCTCATCCTCATCAGCCACGACCGCGCCCTCATCGATGCCACCTGCGACCACCTGATCGTGCTCGACGGCCACGGCGGGGCGACGATCTTCAAGGGCAACTACAGCCAGTGGCACGCCAAGCAGCTCGCCGGCGGCCACCAGAAGGCAAGCTGGGCCGAGTCGGATGTGCCCAAGCTCAAGCCCGCCGCCAAACCGGCCGCCAAACCTGTCCCGCAGCCCGCCTCATCCGCGCAGCGCTCTTCCCGCGGCCAGCAAAGCAGTGGTGGGAGCGGGGGTGGTGGTGGGGGGCTCTCGTGGATGTCGCAGGACAAGCTCGAGAAAGAGATCGAGAAGGCCAACATCCGCCTGAAGAAGGCCGATGCCGAGCTCGCCCGCGATGAGGTGTATCGCGATGCCGAGAAGTGCCGCCAGGCGCTCAGCGAGCGGGATGAGGCCGCGGCCGAGTGCGACCGGCTGGAGCAGGAATGGCTCCGCCGCGCTGACGGAACCTGAACGAACCCGCTTTGTGCGCGCAATAACCGGATCCGGACGTTGATCTGGGTGGTCCGCGCGGATCGGATCTGTACAATCCCGGCCAAACCGCGGGGCACGCCGCGGGCGGGTGGAGCAGGCGCAGCACGGTGGCCGATGAAAGTGCGATCATGAGTCAAGCGCAGCGTGAGGCATCGCAGGGTGGTGGGGGTGGCATCGGCCGTCGTCTGCTGATCGGCCAGGGCTTGGCCCTGGGCGCGCTCTTCCTGGCCGGGTGCAACAAGCGCACGACCGTTGCGCGTCCGCCGCTCCCCGGCAGCTCCTCGCCCGTCCTCACGACCTACACCCCTCCCGCGCCCGTTGTGACCGAGCCCCCGGTGGTGCAGCCGCCGGACCTCATGGTCATGCCCCGCGCCTCCTGGACGCGCCACGGCATCGCCAAGCCCAACGAGTGCTTCGGCATGAACGGGGTCACGCGCATCACCGTCCACCACGACGGCATGGCCCCGGTCGCGCTCCGCGGCCAGTCCGATGCGGCTCGGCGCATCGAGTCGATCCGCTCCTCCCACGTCAACGCCCGCGGCTTCGCGGACATCGGGTATCACTACGTCATCGATCCCACCGGCCGCGTGTGGGAAGGCCGGCCGAGCTGGAAGCAGGGCGCGCACGTCAAGGACCAGAACGAGCACAACATCGGCATCCTGGTGCTGGGCAACTTCGACCTCCAGCGTCCCACGCCCCAGGCCCTGGCCTCGCTGGACTCGTTCCTGGCGATGCAGATGCAGAAGCACCGCGTCACCATCTCCCGCGTCTACACGCACCAGGAGATCGGCGCCTCGGGCTGCCCGGGCCGCAACCTCCAGCAGTACATGGAGCAGACCCGCCGCTCCGGCGGCCGCCTCGCCCTGGCCGCGCGCCGCATGGGCTGATCACTCCGCAGCGAAATCAAACGGCTCGATCCCCTCGGCACGCCGGTGACGCGTGTCGATGCGGACGATCGCGCCCTGCGCGCGGGAATCCTCCGAGGCGACATCCAGCGGGGCGGGCAACTGCCGCACCATCGAGTCCAGCGTCGCGGTGATGTCCCGGCCGATCACGCTGCGCTGCGGGCCGCACATCCCCACATCCGTCTGCGCGGCGAGCACGTGATCCAGCAGGCGTGCATCGGCCGTCGCCACGTGCGTGTGCGTGCCCAGCACCGCGACCACCCGCGGCGCATCGCTGCCCGTCCAGCTCCGCAGGCAGTGCCACGCCACGGCCTGCTTCTCGCTCGTGGCCTCGGCGTGGATCTCGACCAGCACCATCGCATCCTTCTCGGGGATCGCCGCAAGCTCCCGGTCGATCGCCGCGAACGGGCTGTCGGAGGGCATGGGCATGAAGATCCGCCCCAGCACGGTCAGCACATACACCGGGGGTGAATCCGCCGGGGCGAGGCGGATGATCCGCTTGCCCGGCGCGGCGGGGGACAGGTTCGCGGGCCGCAGCACCGGCTGCTCGGCATCCTCGATCAGCGGGATGATCTGCCGCTCCCTTGCCCAGTGGTCGCCCAGCGTGATCGCATCGATCCCGCCCCACCCGCCCGGCCCCGCGCCCCGGCGCAGCTCGCGGTAGTTGTCCGGCGACAGCCCGCTCCCGTTGCGGGCGTTCTCCCCGTTGGCGATCACCAGGTGCGCACCGTGCTTCTCGCGCAGCCGCCTCGCCGCGGCGACCGCCGTCGTGCGTCCGATCGAGCCGACGATGTCGCCGATGAATGCGAGGGTGAGGGGCATGATCTTGGTGTCAGAGGTGGCCGTGCGTGCCGGGATCGGCCGAAACCACGGGGCTGTTGCAGATGAGTCCGGGCACGAACGGCGTGACCAGCAGCGGGTCGCCCGGCAGGATGCGCACCAGCAGGCCGTGATTCTTCGCCGCGGCCCCTTCGGGCGCGGGGATGCTCGCGGTGTATTGGTATGTCCCGTCGGTCATCGGGTGCTTGCAGGTCATCGCCAATGCCTCGCCGTGCTCGATGCGTCCGGTGTCGGGCTCGACCCGGCCGTGATACACCTGCACCAGCGCCTCATCGGGCCGCATCGGCCCGAGGCGGACGGTCGCGCCGACCTCCAGCGTCTCGCCGGTGGGCGTGGGGGCGCAGTCGATCGTCCGCACACGCACACCCGGCCACAGCTTGCGGTACCGGTCCACGTGGTCGGCAAGGTCCCGCGCCGGACGGAGGTCGCTGGTGGGCTCATCCCCCGCCAGGCGTGCCGCGGCCTGGTGCGCCGGGAAGTAGTACTTCTGCGCATACTCCGCGACCATGCGGTGCGTGCTGAACTCCGGGGCCATGCGGGCGATGCAGGACTTCATCATCGCCAGCCACTTCCGCGGCAGGCCCGCGGCATCGCGCTCGTAGAAGGCGGGCACCACTTCCGTCTCCAGCGTGCGGTACAGCGACTCGGCCTCGAACGCCTCGCGGTCCTCATCGGGCGCATCGCTCGGATACGTGCCGCGCTCGGGGATGCGGAAGCCGGCGGAGGCGTCGAAGCCCTCATCCCACCAGCCGTCGAGGATGGAGCAGTTCAGCACGCCGTTGAGCGCGGCCTTCATGCCGCTCGTGCCCGAGGCCTCCAGCCCGCGGATGGGGTTGTTCAGCCAGACATCGCACCCCAGCACCAGCTCGCGGCCGATGTCGATCGCGTAGTCTTCGAGGAAGACGATGCGCCCCTTCGCCGGGCCGTCCAGCGAGCGCGCAAAGTGCACGATGTCGCGGATCAGGTGCTTGCCCCACGTATCGCCCGGGTGGGCCTTTCCGGCGAACACGAACTGCACCGGCCTCCCGCCCGCGCCGGTGAGGATCTTCTTCAGCCTCGCCTCATCGCGGAACAGCAGCGTCGCCCGCTTGTAGCCCGCAAACCGCCGGGCAAAGCCGATGGTCAGCGCATCGGGATCGAGCGCAGGGGCGATTCCCCCCGTGCGGCCCGCGGCCGACCGCGCGGCGACAAACTTCAGCAGTTGCCCGCGTCCGGCCTTGCGCGCTGCCCACAACTCGGCATCGGGGAGCTCTGTCGCGCCCGCCCAGGATGCCGGATCCTGCGGGGCGCTGCGCCACCCTGCGCCGAGGTGCTTGTCGTACAGCGGGACGTTGTGCGGCGACACCCACGAGTCGGTGTGGATGCCGTTGGTCACGTGCCCGATCGGCACATCGTTCTCCGGCGTCTGCGGCCAGATATCCCGCCACATCTTGCGAGAGACCTCGCCGTGCAGGCGTGACACGCCGTTGGCCCAGCGCGAGCAGCGCAGGGCGAGCACGGCCATCGAGAACGCCTCGTTCCGGTTCGCGACATCCTCGCGCCCCAGCGCCATCAGCCCCTCGGCATCGAGCCCGTACGACTCGGTCTGGTGAGCGAAGTAGTGCAGCACCAGCCCGGGCGGGAAGCGATCGATCCCCGCGGGCACGGGCGTGTGCGTGGTGAAGACGTGCGCTGCGGCCGCCGCCTCGCGGGCCTGATCAAACGTGATGTGGAGCTTGGCGTGATGCTGCCGCACAGCGCGGATGCGCTCCAGGGCGAGGAACGCCGCGTGCCCCTCGTTCATATGGAAGACCGTCGGGTGTTCCCCGCACGCCGCCAGGGCCCGCACACCGCCGATCCCCAGGACAATCTCCTGCTGGATGCGCCGGTTCTGGTCGCCCAGGTACAGGTTCGCCGTGATCTCCCGGTCTTCCGCCGAGTTGGCATCGATGTTCGTGTCCAGCAGGTACAGCCGGACCCGTCCCACATCGCTCCGCCAGACGGCGCAGTGCACCTCGCGCCCGGGCATGTGCACGCCGACGGTGAGTTGGCGACCGCTCTGCGCATCGAGCACGCGCCGCACGGGCTGGCTGGGCGCATCCAGCGGCGGGAAGAGCTCCTGCTGCATCCCCGTGGCATCCAGCGCCTGGTGGAAGTACCCGTTGCGGTACAGCAGCCCGACTGCGATGAACGGGAGCCCGAGCTGCGAGGCGGACTTGAGATGATCGCCCGCCAGCAGGCCCAGCCCGCCGGAGTAGATCTGGAAGCACTCCGTCATGCCGAACTCGGCACAGAAGTACGCCGCGAGGAAGCCCCCGCTGGTCGCATCGAGCCCTGCGGAATGGGCGTCGTACCACGTCGGCGAGGCCAACTCGCGGGCGGACTCATCCGCAACAGCGCGGATCGCTTTCACAAACGCGGCATCCGTCGCCAGCTTCTCAAGGTGCGCAGCGTCCGCCTGCATCAGCACGCGAACAGGGTTGTGGTCCGTCTGTTCCCACGCCGCGGGGTCGATCCGCGCGAACAGCTCGCGCACCGCCGGCCGCCAGCTCCAGCGCAGATTCATCGCCAGATCGCCAAGCGGCGAGAGGGGCTCGGGGAGCTTGATCGGGAACCCGGAAAGGACGAGATGCTGCGCGTGTGTCATGCGGCCGAGAGGGTAGGGAGGAACGGGCGGAATGTTGAAACCCTGCGGATGATGCCGCACATCGCTATCGCGCTGCGCCCGACTGGATCGCGGCGATCTTCATCGGCAGGCCGAACAGATCGATGAACCCGCGGGCGGCGGTGATGTCGTACCCCTCCATCGCAAAGCCCGCGAGCTTGGTGTCGTACAGCGACTTCTCCGCGGTCGCCGAGACCGCTGTCGCGCGGCCCTTGTACAGGTCCACCGTGACCTGGCCCGTGACCGTGCGCTGGGTGTGGTCGATGAACGCCTGCATCGCCTCACGCAGCGGGTGAAACCACTGGCCGTAGTACACCAGCTCGGCGTAGCGGATCGCGACCTGCTGCTTGAAGTGCAGCGTGTCACGCTCGATGCAGAGCTGCTCGAGGCACTTGTGCGCCTCGTAGAGGATCGTGCCGCCCGGGGTTTCATACGCCCCGCGGGACTTCATCCCCACCAGCCGGTTCTCGACCATGACGACCTGCCCGACCGCGTGGCGGCCGCCCAGCTCGTTGAGCGTCTCGATGATCGCCTCGCCCCGCATCTCCTTGCCGTTCACGGCGACGGGGTTACCCTGCCGGAACGAAACCGTGACGGTCTCGGCCTTGTCGGGCGCCTTGTGCGGCGGCACGGTCATCAGCCAGACATCATCGCTCACGCGCTGATCGGGGTGCTCGATCTCCGCGCCCTCGTGCGAGCAGTGCCACAGGTTGCGGTCGCGTGAATAGATCTTCTTCTTCGTCTGCGCGATCGGAACGCCCTTCTTCTGCGCATACTCCACCGCGGCCTCGCGGCTGGTCAGTTCGAACGAGCGGTCCTTCCAGGGCGCGATGATCTGCAGGTCCGGCCCCATCGCCATGTACGTCAGCTCGAACCGCACCTGGTCGTTCCCCTTGCCCGTCGCGCCGTGACCGACGGCATCGGCCCCGGTCTTGCGGGCCGCGGCGACCTGCCCCTTGGCAATCAACGGCCGCGCGATGCTCGTGCCGAGCAGGTAGTCGTGCTCATAGAGCGCGTGCGCCCGCAGCATCGGTAAGCAGTACTGCTCCGCAAACTCGCGGCGCAGGTCTTCGACGATCACCTCGTCGGCCCCGCTGTTGCGGGCCTTGTCCTCGATTCCCTCCAACTCGCCCTTCCCCTGCCCGAGGTCCGCGGCATACGCCACCAGCTTCACGCCGGGGTAGCGGTCCTTGAGCCACGGCAGAATGACCGAGGTGTCGAGGCCGCCGGAATAGGCAAGGACGATCTTGCGGGGCGATGCGGGTGTGCTCATGGAACAGGGTCCGTACATGCTGGGATGACGCGTGCCGGTCGCTCGCGGACCGGCGAACCCGCAAGGGTAGCGGGGAGTTCTCGCAGTTCCGGGACCAGACAGCTTGCAAACTCCGGACTGAAGGTCACATTAAGGCGTTCCCTTCCCCGCTCGCCCGGGTAGCCGGTCGGAGTCGGGGGGCCATTAATCACCGTTTCCCGGACAGAAGCCGGTCCGGGCTGCTTGTCCGATCGATATCAGGAGTTGTGATGCGTCCAGCCCGCACCATGTTCGTCGGGTCCGTTGCGATCGGCCTTGCCGGGGTCGCGATGGCGCAGGTCCGCGTCGGCACGTGGAACCTGACCGACTACACCGGGCAGGCGGGGCGCTCCGCCGCATTCCAGGTCGCCATCTTTGACGAGTATCAGGGGCGGTCGTTTGCGCCCGATGTCCTGATCGTGCAGGAGATCAGCAGCGACGCCGCGACAAGCACGTTTCGTGCTCTGCTCAACGCCGCGGCGGGCAGCCCGGGGGATTATCTCTCGGCGCCGTTCGTGAACGGGCCCAACACCGACAGCGCGTGCTTCTACCGCTCCTCGCGGTTCACGCTGCTCGCGACGGAGGTCGCCGTCTCGGCGAGCACCACCAACTCCACCCGGAACGTGATGCGGTATCGCTTCCGCCTGGCGGGGCACACCTCGAACGATGCCTCGTTCTATCTCTACAGCGCGCACCTGAAGGCGAGCGACACGGGCGCCGATGCGGCACGTCGCGGCGAGGAAGCGGAGTTGATCCGTCAGACGCTCGATGCCCTCCCCGCCGGCACACGCTCGATCGTCGGTGGCGACTTCAACCTGTACACGCACAACGAAGCCGCCTGGACCAACTTCCTCGCGCCGGGGAACGGCAGGCTCTACGACCCGATCAACCGCTCCGGCGTGTGGAGCGACAACTCGTCGTTCGCGGTCGTGCACACGCAGTCGCCCGCGGGAGGCTCTTCGGGCGGCATGGATGACCGTTTCGACTTCCTGATGGTCTCCGATGCGATCTCGCAGGGCCAGGGCCTGGCCTATGTCGGCAACCGCAACATCGCCTACGGCTCGGTGTGGAACGACCCGAACCATTCATACCGGGCCTGGGGGAACGACGGCTTCTCGTTCAATCAGGCAATGCGCGTTGCCAACAACACGATGGTCGGCCCGGTGATCGCGCAGGCGATCGTGGATCACTACGCGGGAACCTCCTCGCCGCCGCACCTGCCGGTCTTCCTGGACCTGCAGGTCCCGGCGCGGGCCTTGGTCAGCACGCTCACGCTCGACTTCGGCACCGTCACCCAGGGCTCGGTCGCCCAGCTCCCCATCGTCGTCACCAACGTCGCCGATGTCCCGTTCTGGAGCAAGGATGGGACAGGGTCGGGGATCGACAATCTGACCTACGGCTTCGCGGCCGGGCCGGGCTTCAGCGCACCCGCCGGAATCTTCGAGGAGCCCGCGAACGCGGGCGTGCCCGCGGGCATTACCCATCATATCTCGATGGACACCGGCACGATCGGCGTTCGCGCCGGGACGCTGGTGATCGCGACCGACGATCCGGAGAACCCTTCGGTCATCGTGAACCTTTCCGGCACCATCATCACGCCGTTTGATTACGATGTGAACAACGACGGCGCGGTCGATATCGAGGACCTCTACGCCTGGCACGTGCAGGCGACCGATGTGGATGGGAACGGCGTGATCAACAACGCCGACCGCGCTGCGCTGCTCTACGAGTTGCGGCGATTGGAACTCAATGACGTGACATCCGGCCGCCGGTGACCGGCGCTGCGCGGGTCCGGATCGCGCCACCTGTTTTCGGGCGATCGGCTGCCTGCCTTGGGAATTCCCCGGATGGAGCGGGCTATTCGCAGGCGGGGCGGCTTTCGGTCCCCGCGCCCCCCAAATGGCGGCGGAATTGTGCTACGCTTGGCCCACGGAGGCGAGCGCACGAGGCGCTGTCGGGCCGACCGTCATGGATGTTGAGCAAAGAGCATGACGCAGATCTCTCCCCCCTTGCCGCGAGCCGCACAACTCTCGCTCGAACTAGAACAGCCGATCGAGGTGACCATCGAAGAACCCGAGGCGATGGAGTTCGTCTCGCCCTCGCTTCGCGTTGCGAACTTTCTGGCGATCACGCTCCCGTTCGCCGGTCTGCTCGCGGCGATCGTGATGCTCTGGGGCGTCGCCTTCAACTGGGTGTACCTCGCGATGTTCCTGGGCGGCTACGTGCTCACCGGGCTGGGCATCACGATCGGGTTCCATCGCTATTTCACGCACAAGTCGTTCGAGGCGCCGCGCTTCGTGCAGGCCACGCTGGGCATCCTGGGGTCGATGGCGCTGGAGGGGCCGCTGCTCACCTGGGCCGCGACGCACCGCGTGCACCATCAGCACTCCGACCGCCACGACGATCCGCACTCTCCCCACACGCACGGCGAGGGCTTCAAGGGGTTCTTTCAGGGCCTCATCCATTCGCACTTCGGCTGGCTGTTCGTGCGCGAGCCGGAGAACCTTGAGAAGTATGTCCCCGACCTGCAGAAGGACCCGCTCGTCCGGTTCATCAGCAAGACGTTCTTTGTGTGGACGCTGCTTGGCCTGATCATCCCCGCGGCGATCGGCGGCCTTGTCACCGGGACGTGGATGGGCGTGCTCCTGGGCTTCCTCTGGGGCGGCTTGGCCCGCATCTTCCTGGTCCACCATGTCACGTGGAGCGTGAACTCCGTCTGCCACCTCTGGGGCTCGCGTCCTTTCCGCAGCCACGACCACAGCCGCAACAACGCGCTCTTCGGCATCCTCGCCTTCGGCGAGGGATGGCACAACAACCACCACGCCTTCCCCGCCTCCGCCAAGCACGGCCTGCGGCCCTGGCAGTTTGACCTGAGCTACACGGTGATCCGCGCGCTCGAACTCGTCGGCCTGGCGCGGGATGTGCGTGTGCCCACGCCGGAGCGTCAGGAAGCCAAGCTCGCCCGGACCCCAAGCAAACCCGCGAAGTGATTCACGGCGACGGGATCGACTTGCCGTGCGGGTCGGGCTGGTCGCCGATCTCCGCCGCCAGCTTGGACTGAATCTCCCCGCCCAGGAAGTGCTCGATCCGCTCCGACGGTTCGTGCAGGTGATCCAGCGGCAATGGGATGTTCTGCGACAGGTACGTTTCCCAGAGCCGGTGCGCGCGGATGATCTTCGCGGCGGTCTCGACACCCCGGCCGGAGAGTGAAAGCTCATCCGCCGCGGACCTTTCGACCAGGCCTTGTGCGCGGAGTTGAGCCGTCGCGATCCTCGCCCGCAGCGGCGTCGCCACCGAGCGCAGCACCTGCTCTGTCGGCAGGCCGCGGTGGGCCGGGCTGTCCGCGCTCTCGTGCAGGCGATACAGCAGCCCCAGCACATCCTCGCGGGCGATCCGCAGCGACAACCGCGTGCCCCGGATGATCCGGGCGGCCACGCCGTAGCGAGGCGCGAGCAGAGCAGCCACGGCAAACTGCGCTCCGGCCGCCACCGAGATCATCCCCGGCGTCGAAGCATTGAAGTGGATCGCGCCGAGGCAGCCGATGATCGCGGCGGTCGCGCCGAGCACCCCGCTCAGGATCACCATGATCCCCAGCCGATCGGTCAGCATCTGCGCGGTCGCCCCGGGCGCGACGAGCATCGCGATGACGAGGATCGAGCCGACGGCCTCAAACGAGATCACCGTGGTCGCGGCAACGCTGGTGAGCAGAATGAACTGCACCGCCGCCGCGCTCAGCCCCATCGCGCTGGCAAGGCCGGGATCAAACGACGTCAGACGCAGCTCCTTGAACAGCAGCGCAATGAGGCCGAGGTTCACGCCCATGAGGCCCAGTTGCCACAGCAGGGCGTGGGGCACCCTCAGGCCCGTGCCCGGGACCGGCACCATGTTGATCCACACATCGTCAAGCAGCCCGTAGAGCACGCAGCCGGGGTCGAGGTCGATGCTCTGCGCAACCCAGGTGATGAGCAGCACGCCGATCGCAAACAGCGCGGTGAAGACGATCCCCAGCGACGCATCTTCGGGAACGCGGCCGAGCCTGCGGACGCCCGAAGTGAGCGCGGCGGTGAGCAGCCCGACGGCCAGCGCGCCCACGAGCATCGCCCCGGGCGAGCGCGAGCCGGTGATGATGAACGCCAGCGCCAGCCCGGGGAGGATCGAGTGCGAGATCGCATCGCCCAGCAGCGACATGCGGCGCAGCACCAGGAAGCATCCGATCGTGCCGCAGGAGATGCAGCAGCAGACGGCCACGGCCATCACCCACAGGTTCTCAGCGGTCAGCATCGCGATCGTCATGGCGGGGTGATCTCCACGCGCCCCGCTCGGAGCCGGGCGATCAGGCCCCGCCTCGGAGCGACGATCGCGCTCACGGCGAACACGCCCGCCGCGCACAGCACGATGAGCGGCCCCGTGGGCCACCCGCGGGAGAGCGTGCCCGGCGGCGAGGGCAGCGTCGCGCTCAGCGAAGCGCCGAGCACCGCCGCCCCAAGGCCGAACAGCCCCGCCAGCAGCAGCATGATGCCCAGCCGATCCGTCCAGCAGCGTGCTGCGGCACCGGGGATGATCAGCAGCGCGACGATCAGCACCACGCCCACCGCGGGCAGTCCGGCGACCGTGCAGATGCACACCATGCCCATGATGAGCAGGTCCAGCCAGCCGGTTGGCCAGCCCTGTGACTGGGCGAACTCTTCATCGAACGTCAGTGCCTTGAGCTCCTTGTAGAGCACCGACACAACCAGCAGCATCCCGGCCGCAACGAGCAGGATCACCCTCGCATCCCCCGCGATCATGCTCGCCGCCTTGCCGAAGATGAAGCCGTCAAGTCCCGCGGCCGCGCCCCCGGGCCGGTTCTGGATGATGCTCTGCCACACAATCCCCAGCCCGAAGAACGAGCCGATGATCATCGCGATCGCGGCATCTTCCTTCACGCGGGTGAACGTCCGGATGGCCGAGATCGTCGCGGCGGCGAGCACGCCAAAGACCAATGCCCCGAGCATGAACGCCGCGAAGCTGCGCTCGCCGACGATGAAGAACGCGGCACACACACCCGGGAGCGATGCATGGGCGATGGCATCGCCGACGAGCGCACGTTTGCGGAGCGTGGCAAAGCACCCGACGACCCCGGCGGCGAGCCCCAGCGCGCCGACCCCGAGCAGCACGGTGCGGGTGTTCGCATCCTGCAACGAGAGCAGCCGCGCGAGATCAGCGAGGAAGGTGTTCACGGTGCGGTGGGGGAGGCGCTGGGGCCGGCCTGCCGAACGGCCTGCGCGGCCTCTTCAAGCAGTGTCAGCCGGCCGCCGTACGTGCGCTGCAGATTGCTGTGGGTGAAGGCCTCGTGGGTCGGCCCGGAGGCCACAAGCCGGGTATTCAACAACACGACATGATCGAAGTACTCGTCAACGCTCTGCAGGTCATGGTGGACCGCGACGACCGTGCGGCCGGCAGCGCGAAGCTCGCGCAGCACCTGGAAGATCGCCTGCTCGGTCGCTGCATCCACCCCGGCGAACGGCTCATCCATCAGGTACAGCCGCGCATCCTGCATCAACGCACGCGCCAGGAACACACGCTGCTGTTGCCCTCCGGAGAGTTGACCGATCTGCCGGGTCGCAAAGTCCGCCATGCCGACCCGGGCCAGGCACTCGATCGCACGTGCCCGGTCTGTACGCGAGGGGCGGCGGAGCCACCCGAGCCGGCCGTAGCACCCCATCAGCACCACGCCCTGCGCATCGATCGGGAAGTCCCAATCGACCGACTCGCGCTGCGGGACATACCCGATCAGCGAGCGGGCCTCTCGGAGCGTGCGGCCGAAGATGCGGACGTGTCCGGAAGCCACAGGCACTAGGCCCAGGATCGCCCGCAGCAGCGTGGACTTGCCCGCGCCGTTGGGGCCGATGATCGCCACCAGCTTGTTCGCGGGGATGGAGACATCGATGTCCCAGAGTACCGGCTTGCGGTGATACGCCACCGTCACATCATGGACTTCAATGGCGATCTCTGTCGGTGAATCCGAGGGTGGCGCACCCGTCCTCGGGGCGGTAACCGCCGCGGCTTGGTCCTGGGGGCCTTTCATCGTGTCTCTCATTGCGCCTCGCCCTCGTTGCCGGATGCGGGGGACGTTGACGGTGCGGTCGCGGCCGAGCCCGTCGCGCCGGGGGGAGCAAGCGCCTCCACAATCGTGCCGACATTGTGGCGGACCATGCCGATGTACGTCGCGGCGGGCGAGCCGGCGTTTCCCAGCGCATCGCTGTATAACTCGCCGCCGATGACCACGGCATGGCCCCGGGCTTTGCAGCCCTCCACCAGGGCATCCATCGTGCGACGGGGAACCGTGGACTCGATGAACACCGCGGGGATGCGGCGATCGACGAGCGTGTCGACAAGCGTGTTGATCTGCTTCAGACTGCCCTCTGAATCTGTCGAGATGCCCTGGATAGCCATGACCTCGATGCCGTACGCGCTTCCGAAGTAGCCAAACGCGTCGTGTGCGGTGACCAGTACGCGCCTGTCCGCCGGGATCCGCGCGATCTCCGCTGCGCAGTGCTCGTGCAGTGCACGCAGCTCTGCCAGGTGCGATGTCGCGTTGGCGGAATAGGCATCCGCATTGGCCGGGTCTGCCGCCGCCATCGCGTCGCGCGTCCGCTCGACGACCTTCATCCACAGCTCGACATCGAACCAGATGTGCGGGTCAAAGTGCCCGTCGAACTCCGGTGGTTCACGCAGCAGGGACTCGTCGATGGAGTCGGTCACCTGCACCGTGGTCTTGCTCGCGGCCAGCCGCACAAGCGAGTCGGCGAGCCGCCCCTCCAGATGCAGCCCGTTGTAGAGGATCAGGTCTGCCTCCTGGAGCGTGCGCATGTCCCCCGGGGTAGCTTTGTACAGATGCGGATCAACGCCGGGTCCCATCAGCGCCGTCACGCTCGCGCGGTCCCCCGCGATGTTCCTCGCCGCATCGGCGATCATCCCTGTCGTCGCGACGACCTTGAGCGGCCCGCTCCGCCCGCCCTTGGGGGCAGCGGAAGTGGTCGTGGCGGGGTCGGTGCCGCACGCCGCGGCGAGAATCGCGAACGCCAACGCGATGGCGAGAACAGGGACGTGTCTGCTCAGGATGCTCATGCGGGGACCTCGGGTGGAAGCGTGGGCCAGAAGTTGTATCACGCGCTACAACCAAGGATACCATCCGGTGTGGCATTGGGCAAACTTTGTGCCGTTTGCTACACTTTTCCCGCATGCCCCAGCCCCCCAAACGCACGCGCTCCCCCCGGCCACCGGCCGCGCCCTCGCCGCGTGCGGCCAAGGCCCCTCCCGCCCCCTCCAGCGGCAGCGATGCCGCGCTTGCCCTTTGCCACCAGCGTGCCCGGGCGGACCGTTCGGCCGAGACCGCCGAGGACTACGTCGAGCAGATCGCGGATCTGATCGCCTCGGTCGGGGAGGCCCGCGTGGTGGACCTTGCCCGCCGGATCGGTGTGACCCATGTGACGGTCGTCCGAACGATCGAGCGCCTGCAGAAGGCCGGGCTGGTTTCCACCAAGCCCTACCGCTCCATCTTTCTCACCCAGTCCGGCAGGGATCTGGCCGAACGCTGCCGCCGCCGGCACGAGATCGTGGTGCAGTTCCTCCGTGCCCTGGGCATCTCTGATGAGGTGGCGCAGGGGGATGCCGAGGGGATCGAGCACCATGTGAGCGCCGAGACCCTCGCCGCCTTCGAGCGCTTCGCGGCGGGCAAGCGGTCCCGGGGGTGAAGGGAATCTCCTTCCAATTCGGGAACCAGCCGATCGCGAAGCGGTCAAAGTTCGTATATTGCAAGCACCCGGCCGGAGCAACGTGTTGAGATGTCGAGGTGGGGGTGGGTCGGCGGTCGCGGAGTGAATCGGAGCATCGTGTATGCATCCAGCGGAAGTCGGTATCGGTGGCGGCGCACACGCGTCGAAGGCACCTGTTCAGGCGGTAGGGGGGATGTCGAACGGACATTCCCACGGGCTCGGCCGCCAAGCCCCCATGGCTGAACGTGTCCGCGCGCGGGTCGGCCGTACGGTCGTCGGGCAGGACACGGTCGTCGAGCGCATCCTCATCGCGCTCATGACCGGCGGGCACCTGCTCCTGCAGGGCGTCCCCGGGCTCGCCAAGACGCTGCTGGTTCACAGCGTGGCCAAGGCCATTGACCTGCAGTTCGGCCGCGTGCAGTTCACGATCGATCTGCTGCCCTCCGACATCGTCGGGGCGGAGATCCTCGATGAAGCGACGCGCCAGTTCCGGATCCACAAGGGCCCGATTTTCACCAATCTGCTGCTGGCCGATGAGATCAACCGCGCGACTCCCAAGGTGCAATCCGCCCTGCTCGAGGCGATGCAGGAGCGCAAGGTGACCATCGGCACCACCACGCACCGCCTGCCCGTGCCGTTCCTGGTGATCGCGACGCAGAACCCCGTCGAGCAGGCCGGCACGTTCGAGCTTCCCGAAGCCCAGCTCGACCGGTTCATGCTCTGCCACCGCCTCGACTACCCGACCAAGGATCAGGAGGAAGAAGTTCTCCGCCGCTCGCTGAAGCTCGGCCTGTCCAAGTCCGCCGAGGGCGGGGCGGTCCCCAAGAGCGCGTTCGACGCCGTCGAGGACGGTCCGGAGTTGCACGTCAAGGACCTGACCGCGGCGATGGAAGCCGTGCAGGCGGTGCATGTCTCGGATGTCTTCCTGCGCCACTGCATCAATCTCGTCGACAGCACGCGGCACTGCCCCGATCTCGACCTTGGGTGCAGCCCGCGCGCGGGCATTGCTCTGGCGCAGGCGTCCCGCGCCCGTGCCTACATCTACGGCCGCGATTATGTCGTTCCGGAGGACCTGTTCGCGCTCGCCGAGGATGTGCTGCTGCACCGAATGCGGCTCACGTACGAGGCCATGGCCCGCGGCCGCACGACCCGCCAGATCCTCCGCGAGCTCATGGACCAGACCGGCTGAGCCACATCATCCGTCACACGTCGGCACTCGCTTCAGGAGTCCGGTTCTGACACTGCACACCGACATTCTCGCCGCGCCCGCCGAGCTCGCGGCATCCCAGTTCGAGCTGGTGCTGCGGCGGCTGGCCGATGACCTGACGTACGGCACGGATGCCTCGCGGTTTGTCGGCGCGGGTGTGGACTACGCCCAGACGCGCCTCTTTGCCTACGGCGACAGCGTCCGGAGCATCGACTGGAAGGTCACGGCCAAGACGGGCAAGTTCCACGTCAAGGAGTACGAGGCAACCAAACGCTCCCCGCTCTTCGTGCTGGTGGATACCTCCGCATCGATGGCGATCAGTTCGCAGGGCCCGCAGCGACCCAGCAAGCACGATGTCGCCGTCTGGCTCGGCTCGGCGATGGCGCTCGTCGGCCTGCATCGGCGCAGCCCGGTGTCGATCCTTTCATGCGGAGACCGCGATGAGGGCGGCGAGGGCGCCCCGTCGCTGGCGACAGGTCGCATCTGGAGGCGCATCGAGCAGTTGCGATTCGCCTCGCGGAGCGAGGGCACCACGCTGACCCGGCAGATCGGCAAGGTCGAATCGCTTGCGCTCTATACCAGCACCATCATCGTGCTCAGCGATCTGCACGAACCCGGCGCGGTCGATGCCCTCAAGCGAATCGGCCAGCGACACGATGTGATTGTGATCCAGCTTCAGGATCCCGCGGAGTCTGCCCCGCTTCGCGCAGGCTTTGTCCGTGGCCGGGAGGCGGAGACCGGGAGCGAGTTCCTTACGACGCGCCGCGGCCTGCCGGCGATGAACGTCCGGGCGGAACTCGTCGGTGCGGGCGTTGATCATCTCCTCCTGCGGACCGATGAGCCCGCGATCCCCGCCGTCCGGCGGCTGCTCACATCGCGCGGCGGCGCGAGGAGGGGCGGTCGATGAGCCCTTCCGCTCGCGTGTGTATCGCGGTGGCCTGCGCTGTGCTGTTCTGCGCTCGCGGTGCGCCCGCCGTACCGCCTGCTCCCCCCTTGCCATCGGCATCGCCCGCCGCGGCCGCGACGCCTTTGTCGCGCCGGCCGGTCGAGTCCACCATCGGGATCGAGGGACAGGTCATACTTCGGCATCCCCGTTCCGAGCCCGTCCAGGCCGTTCCCGTGGATGACAAAGCGCCGGTCGTTGTCCGCATCGCCGGTTCGACGCCCGATGGCGACTTCGTGCTGTATGACCTGCGGTTCATCGCCCAGTACGCCGGCGAGTTTGATCTGCGGGAGTGTCTCCGCAAGCCTGACGGCTCACCGCTCACAAATGCTGCGCCCCTGCCGATCGTTGTCGGGAAGCTGCTGCCCGAAGATCATCAGGGCGAGCTGTTCGAGTTCGCGGGTCTGAGCGTGCCGCGACTTGGCGGATACAAGACAGCCCTCATCGTCATCGGGGCACTCTGGCTGTTGGTGCCGGCGTGGTTCATTGGCCGCCGGGTGCTGCGTCGTCCGCCCCCGCCCCCGCCGCAGCCCGAGCCGCCCGCTTCGCTGGCGGACCAACTCCGGCCGCTGGTCGAGGCGGCGATCCGCGGCACGCTGTCCACGCCCGAGCGAGCGCGATTGGAGCTCATGCTGCTCGCCTTCTGGCGTGACAGGCTCGGACTGGATGCGGGAACGATGGACCAGGCCGAGGCGATTTGTAAACTGCGTGAGCATCACGAAGCGGGCGAACTGCTCTCGCTGCTGGAGCGGTGGCTGCACCGTCCTCCCAAGGGGGATGAGGTGGTCGATGTTGCCTCGGTGCTGGATCGGTATCGCTCGGCGCGGCCGGTTCATGTCGATGCGCCGCAGGGGGTCACGGCGTGAACATCAGCTTCGCACATCCCTGGATGCTGCTGCTCCTGCTTGTTCCCGCTGCGCTCGCAGCGTGGGAACTGACCCGCCGCGGTCTTCGCGTGCCGCTTCCGATCGATCACCGCACGCACGCGCCCCGCAGGTGGATGTCCCGTCTGCTCGCTGCGGCCTCGATACTCCCCGCCCTCGTACTGGCGATGGTCGTGGTGCTGCTCGCCGGGCCTCAGCGCATGAGCCCTCCGAAAGAAGAGCGCGTCCTCACGAACATCGAGATCGTACTCGATGTCTCGGGCAGCATGTCCGCCCCGATGTCCTCGGGCGCGGCGGGAAGCACGCGATTTACCGCGGCGATGGACGCGATCGCCGGCTTCTGTCGGAGCCGCAAGGGAGATGCCTACGGGTTGACGGCCTTCGGCGGCGAGGTTGTGAGGTGGGTCCCGCTGACGAAGGACCTCTCCGCGATTGAGAACGCCCCGAAGTTTCTGGATCCGGATCAGAATCCCCCGCACCTGATGTCCACTCGCGTCGGGCACGCGCTCAAGTTCACCATGGGCACGCTTTCCGCCCAGCCCGAAGGGGACAGGATGATCATCCTGCTCACCGACGGCTTCAGCTCGGATCTTGGCGGCGGTGTCGCCGGACAGATCGGCCGGGAACTGCTCGACAACAACATCATCGTCCATGCGATCCACGTCGGCGATGGCGAGGCCCCGGCGCAGCTCTTTGAGGTCGTGTCTCCCACGACCGGACAGGTCTTCAGCGCAAACAACCCGCGCTCGCTGGTCCGGATCTTCGAGGACATCGACCGCATGCAGCCGATCCGCATCAAGCCCGGGCAGCCCGAGCCCATCGACTACTTCTTCCCGTTCGCCGCGGCGTGCGTGACACTGCTCGCGCTGCATGTGCTCGCCCTGTTTGGTCTGAGGTATACGCCGTGGTGAGCATCCCGATCATCCTGATCGCGCTCGGCGCGGCCGCGATGTGCGGGCTCGCCGAGTGGTTCCATGAGCGGCGTTCGCAGCGGGTGCAGGGATTGATCCTCGGTACGGCATCGCCCTCGCGGGTTGCGCGAGCGGCTCCGTGGATCAGGGTCGCCGGCGTCGCCTTGCTCGCGTGGGGCGCGGTCACGCTGCTGACGATCGATGGCGCGCCGCGGACGAGCCTGGAGCAGACCCAGCCGACGCAGCACGTGCTCATCTGCCTCGATGTCTCGCCGAGCATGTACGTCGCCGATGCCGGGCCCGACGGCCGCCAGCCCCGCGGCAAGCGTGCCCGCCAGGTGTTGCAGTCGGTCTTTGACCGCCTGGATATGTCCAAGACGCGTGTGAGCATTGTCGCGTTCTATACATCCGCCAAGCCGGTGGTGGTCGATACCTTTGATCTCAACGTCATCGCCAACATCCTCGACGACCTGCCCCTGGAGCACGCGTTCAAGGAAGGGCAGACCAAGATGTACGACGGCATCCGCGAGGCCGCGCGCATCGCCGAGAAGTGGCCCCCCGCCAGCGCAACCCTGATCGTGGTGAGCGATGGCGACACGCTCCCGGATTCCGGCGCGCCCGCGATGCCCCGGTCGATCATCGACGCTTTGGTGGTCGGAGTGGGCAATCCGTATCGCGGCACCCAAATCGGCGGCCGCTCCAGCCGGCAGGATGCCGGATCGCTCAAGCAGCTCGCCGCCAGACTCCGCGGCACCTATCACGACGGCAATGCCCACCACCTGCCTACGGGTGTGCTGATGGGCCTGCGCATGCTCGGCACCGAGGCCGACTCGCGGCCCACGCTCCGGACGATTGCCCTGATCGCCACCGGTGTTGGGGGTTTGCTCGTGGCCGGTCTTTCGCCGCTGCTGGCGGGCTTTGGCCTGCCGAAGGTGGTCCGTCGGGCCGAGCGTGCCGCCCAGGCCCGCCGGGACAGCTCAGAATTGTCCCCATCGGGATCTGAAAACAGCAGGAACACGGGCGATCGGTCGACGGTATCAGGTAAACTGGGACAGTCCCTCGCTGGAGCCTCATCATGAAGACCAAACTTGCGTGGATCGTGTGGGCGCTTGTGCCGGTGGGGGTCGCCGCGCTGCACATGGGGCCAGGACAGTGCCTGATGAAGAGGGATGAGGCGGGCGCACACATCCGCACCGCCGGGCTCGCCGCCGCCACCGAGGACTGGATTACCGCGGCGGAGGCATACGCGGAGGCCCGCGAGTTGCTTCCGGATGATGCGGAGGCTGAACGGCTGAAGCTCGCCATCGCCGAGGCCAAGGCGCGGGTGGAGTCTGGCGACTTCCTTGAGGGCGCCCGGCAGTTCGAGGAGTTGATCGCCAGGCAGGAAGCGTCCGGATCGCCCGATTCCACGGTGCTCAAGGAACTGCGATCAGAACTCGGCGAGGTGGCGTATCTCACCGCGTGGATGATGCGCGTGGAGGGCGCAGCGCCCGATGAATGGAAGCCCGAGACCGAGAAGGCCCGCCAGCAGTTCCGCCTGCTCTCCGAGACCATGGCGGACGATGCGGATGCCGAGAGCTTCAAGAAGAATCTCGAAGCGGCCATCCGCCTCGAGCAGATGGACCTCAGCGAGCTTCTCGCGCTGCCCCTTCCCAAGAAGTGCTGCAGCAACTGCAAGGGCGTCTGCGATCAGAAACGCAAGCAGCGGATGAGCCAGTGCAACAAGCCCGGTGAGAAGGACGGACGCGAGAAGATCAAGACCGACTCGGCGGGCGCGGCGAAGAAGACCGGCACGGGCTCGTGACGGACCGCGGTGTACACATACAAGCTCAAGGCGCGCGGGGCGGGTGATGCCGCATGCGCGGCGAAGAATTCGGGGCGAAGATGATCGACCAACGCGTGAAGACCTGTTCTCGGACGCTGAGCCTCATGCTTGCCGCAGGCTTGGTTGCGGCCGCCGGATCAGGGGAGGCGAGCGCACAGTACTTCACTGGTTCGAGTTCGATGGCGTTTCCGTACGACCCCGAGATGTACGGAATGCCCGGGATGCCCCGTCCCCGTGGCGGAGAAGACGACGAAATCCCCGACTTCGATCCCTTTGAAGCCCGCGGCCGCCGCGGCGGCGGACAGCAGGATGATCCGCGACTTACTCCCAAGACCGACCTTGGCAAGCGCATCGCCCAACTTGACCTGATGCGCGACCAGCAGATGGTGCTCGCTGCCCGCGCCAGGCTCGCGGCTCAGGCACGCGAGCTGATGCTGAATCCCCCGCCTCCTGCCCCTCCAGCCGCCCCGGCCGGTGCCTCCGGACAGCCGGGCGATGCGCCCGCGCAGCCGGCTCCGGCTGAGCCGGTGCCCGCTCCCGCAGCCCCTGCGGGCGAGGGCTTGGTTCCGACTCTCCCCGCTGGCGCGCTCCCCGAGGGCATGACCCCCGAAATGTTGATGGAGATGATGCAGGCGGCCATGGCCGAAGGCATGGACCCCGAGGACATGGATGAGGAAACGCTCGCCATGATGGGCATGGGTGGGGTCCAGCCCGGAGGCCCTGCAGGCCCGGGCGGGATGTCTCCCGAGCAGATGAAGGCGATGCAGGAGAAGCAGGCGGCCATCGGCAAGCAGGCCGAGCGATTCCGGATGATGGTCATCGCCGGCGATTGGCCGGCGGTGGGGGAGTTTCTTCGCACCGAGGCGGGCGAGGATGCACTGGCGATCTACAACATCGTCCTCACCCAGCTCCAGCAGCGCGACCAGGCGATCGTTCCGGATGAAGTCATCGGGATCTCGGACATCTGCCCGGCGGACCTGGAGGAGAAGTTCATCGAGAAGCTCGGCGCGCTGCTGAAGGCAACGCAGGGTCGCGGCAGTCAGGCCGGCGCTGTCGCCGCGAGGATTCGCGCCGGGACGAAGCACTTCGGCGGCGAAGACCCCGCAGCCCGCAAGCGTGCGGCCACGCTGCTGGTGGCGGCCGGTCTGCCCGTTGAAGCGCAGGCGTACCTTCCGCCCCTTGCCCAGGCACGCGAGGCCAAGGACCCGGAGTTGCTGAACCTGTACGCGGTGTACTTCGCCGCGCTGGCCAAAGGCAAGCAGGGGACGGAGCGGCAGGCCGCGATCGATCAGGGTTGGCAGGTCAGCCTGGAGGTGCTGCAGATCCCGACCGCTCCGGCAGCGCAGCGTACCAAGGGGTTGGAGCGTGCGCTGAGGTTCCTGGCGGACATGCCGCCGGAAACTGGTGATGCGTGGCTGGCAACACTGTTCGCCGACGCCGGATCCGACATCGGCTGGAAGGCGATCGACCGTGTCGCGACCTATTCCCGCTTCATGCGCCAGCAGCAGCGCGCGGCCGATGATCGTCTCAAGGCCCTGCAGTTGATCAAGCGCGTCGGCGCCGGCATCGTCAGCGGCGCGGGCGAGAACATCGCGGAGTGGCGCACCGGGTTGAACATGCTCACGATGTCGGTGCTCGAAGAGGCCGAACTCACGAAGAACCGCCAACCCAACGAGCGTGTGCAGACCATCCCCGCGGACCAGTTGAACACGGTCCTGCCGGATGGCGCCTGGCTCGCCTCGATCGACCCCGGCCTTGCCGCCAAGCTCGAGGTGATGGTCGCGACAACCTCCGGCGGTTCCGGCGAGACCGAGGCGGTTCTGGCGATGATCCGGCCGATTGTCAAGAGCGACCCCGACCGGGCGAGGAAGCTGGCCGAGGCGCTCATCGCCGCATGGCCGAGCTTCGTTAATCCCCAGCCCCGCTACGACGAGTACGGGTACGGCGGATACAACCCCTACGCGTACAACCCGTATGCCCGACGTTTCTACGGCGGCGGAATGGGCGGCGCGGGCGTCACGCCGCTCACCCGGGCCAAGCAGCAGCGCAACCTCGAGAAACTGGCCTCGATGCTCGAAGAGCTGCGGAAGCTCGACCTTGGCGACCTGCCCACGGCGTCGATCGTCGCCGCGTTCGCCGCGAGTCATTCCGATGCGGAGGTGTATTCCACCGACGACATCGAACGCGTCTTCGGGCCGATCGAGTCGATGTCCAACACCACGCGGCGGGAGCTGGCGTCGGGCATGCGTCAACGCCTCGTCACGATCTGGCGAAACCCGCAGGTGCAGCAGCAGGCCCAGACGCGCCGCACCGACCGCGAACTCGCCTCCGAGGTGCTCCGCGGGTACGACGTGGCGATCGCGATGCTCCCACCGATGGACGGATCGCAGGATGCGGCGGCATGGGAGGCCGCGTGCACGCTCGCGGATCTCCTCTTCGACAAGTCCGAGTTCCTCTACGGGCAGAAGGCGGATCTTGCGACCTATGCCGACACACGCAATCAGGCGTTCTATCACTACGCCCGTGCCGCGGCGATGTATCGCGAGGCGCTCGCCTCCGGCGTCATCAAGCCTTCCGTGAGAATCTTCGTCCAGTGGTTCTCCTCCGCCCTGGGCGCGAGTGATCTGGCGCAGCTCACCCGTCAGGATGCGACCGATCCTGACCAGGTCGATGCGGTGCGGGCCGCGATCGCACGACTGCCCGATGGTCAGGTCGATCGTCACATGGGCCTGCTCGCCAAGGAGCTGTCGCAGTCCAGCGAGCGCACCAACCCCGAGCTCAAGCCTCGCTTCCTGCGCCACGCCGCGCGGATTGTCGGCGAGCACCCGGATGCCAAGCCCATCCTCGACCGCGTCGCGTACTACGACGACCTGTTGCGAGAGATCGAACTCACCCTCAGCATCGATGGGCCGACGCAGGTGGGCCATGGCGATGCGTTCGGCGCGCAGCTCGCGATCTGGTGCACCCGCGCCGTCTCGCGGGAATCCGGCGGGTTCTCCAAGTATCTGCAGAATGAGCAGTGGCACCCCTCCACCGGCCAGCCCGTCGATTACAAGGACGACCTCGACAAGCAGATCCGCGAGTCGCTCTCGGAGCGGTTCGATGTGCAGGCGGTCTACTTCCACAAGCCGCAGGTTCAGCCCATGGGCCTCCCCCGCGAAGGCTGGGAGCAGTGGCCGCTGTGCTACCTGCTGCTCAAGCCCAAGGACCCAAGCGTGGACCGGGTCACGCCGCTCAAGATGGACATGGATTTCTCGGATGGTCAGGGCATGGTCGTCCTGCCGGTGACTTCGCAGGTTGTGCTGATCGATGCCAAGAACCGCGAAGGCACGCCGCGGCCGGTCGCGGGCGTCGAGGTGGAACAGGTGCTCGACGATCGCTCGATCGCCGGCCCCAACTCGACCGGCGTGGCTCGCCTTGAAGTTCGGGCACGCGGCACGGGTCTCATGCCCGCGCTCGACAAACTTGTGGACCTGCACTCGATGAAGGGTGTTGAAGTCATCAAGTCCGAGGATCAGGGCCTGAACATCGTGGACCTCGATACCTCCGGCGACGCCGTCGTGCCAATCTCGGAGCGAAGCTGGGTGCTCGAGTTGCGGCCCGTGAGCAGCGGTCCCTCGACCTTCGCATTCCCGACGCTGCGATCAACCGATGCCAAGCTCACCCTGAAGCGTTACGCCGATGCGGATCTTGTTGATGCCCCGCCGACGGTGGCGATCGCCGCCATCGGCGGACCCACGCGCTGGTGGCTGCCGGTCACGGGCGGCGTGATCGGGGCGATCGGCGGTCTCCTGATTGTTGGCTGGTTCCGTCGGAGGTCCCGGTGTGCACAGCTTGTCGCCGCGCCCCGCTTCCAGATGCCAGATCACGTGACGCCGGTCGGCGCCATCGCGCTCCTCCGGCGGATGGCGAATGTCCCTGAGGCTTCGCTCTCGGCCTCGGAGCGGCAGCAACTTGCCTCAACCATCAGCGATCTGGAACTGAAGTACTTCGCCCCGCCCAACGGGCACGGCGAGCCGCCGGCGGAGCCGGAACTCGTCGGCGTTGTTCGCGAGTGGGTGCACAAGGCGGCGCGATAAGGCGTCACCGCTCCGGTGCGATATCGAGCTTGAGCACCGAGTAGCCGTCGATCTCAAAGTGCTCAACGACAATCTCGGCCTCGCGCTCTTCGGACAGTTCGAGTACCCCGGTGTCCCGCGTGGGGCCGTGCCACGTCCAGTTCTCAATGATCGGCGTGCCGTCCACCATGACTCGCACGCCATCATCCGACAATGCTGAGAATCGCCACTTCCCCGCCGGCAGCACGAGCCGCGCGCGGGCGATCATGCCGAAGCGGTCCGGGCCGGGGGCGAACTCCTTGAGCGGACCGGCCCACTTCTGGTCCTTTGGTCCGCCGTGGCCATACTCAAAGTCGATCGCGGGCGCCATGACGCTCAGGGCCGTGTCACGCTGCGCCAGCGCGCGCCAGGCTTCCAGGTCGGTCCGCGGGTCGGCGTTCTCGTCCCAGGCAAACGTTGTCACTTGCCAGACCGCCGAAACGATCACGCCACGGATCGGCAGTTCGACCAGACCGGTCTGCGCCACGAAGTCGTACGCGAAGACACCGTTTCGATCGCTGGCCGGCACGATGCGCACGATCGACGGGAGGTCGCGATGCTGGTTCGGCTCCGCCGAGGCCACGATCGCCGGAAGCCTGCCATCGCGAACCGCCATCGCCGAACTGACATCAATGTCGCCACGCGCGCCGAAGACCTCATAGGTATGACCGTCCGCATCCGCCGAGCGCAGCCGCGCCATGGGCGTCTCGTGATCCCACGGTCCCCATTCGCCCATGATGATGTTCTGCCGACCTCGAAGGTGGGCTCGAGCGCTGATGGGGCGCGAATCGCCCGAGGCCGTGTACGCCGGCATCGGCAGCGGCTCCCCGTCCCACTCGTCCAACAGCGTCACGCCCCCGGGCACGAGGCGCTCGACCCCAACCCCGGGATCGATCTTCACGGCGTTGCGTGCATAGACGGTGTCCGTTACCAGAGGCTCTGGCCCTTCATCGCGGACCTCCACCGCCACGAGCGGCCGATCCGGGTGTGGCCTGCCGAAGGGCTGCTGCGGATCGATCCGGAAGATGTTCCCGACGATCACGTTGCCCCGCACGCCGACGTAGTTCGCCTTGCCCCACGTGCGAGCCGCGAAGTCTCCGTGGTCATCCGACCACAGGTGCACGCCGCAGCGGTTGTTGATGAACTCATTGCCCACGATTTGGTTCTGTGCGCCATGCTCGATGTTCACACCACCGCGTTCAAGACCGTACGCCATGCCGCCGTTGCCGGTGAAGACATTCCGCATGATGAGCGTGTCCTGCGAGTATCCGGCCCAGACGCCGCAGATCGCGTTTTCGGTGAAGCGGTTGTTGTAGATCTTGTTGCCGAACGAGAAGGTCATCTCCAGCCCGTGCGCCGGCGCGTAGGACAGATCGTTGTCCGCAAAGAGGTTGTTGTTGCAGCCCTTGCGTTTGAAGTCAAAGCCCTCCGGGGCGCCCTCGCCGTTCAGGGCCTCGAGCCCCGCGAAGCCGAAGATGCCATCCCCCGAGTGTGTGCACGAGTTCTCGATGACGAGGTTGTCGGAGCACTGCTCGAACATCAGGATGCCCGCGGAGTCCTGCCCGCGGTTGTACACCCCCTCGGAGTGTCCGCGTACACAGAAGTCAAAGGCGTTGCGGGTGATCGTGCACGATGAGGTCCGGAACATCCCGAGCCCCCACCCCGAGAGAAACGAGCAGTCGTTGTCGTACACCAGTCCGTTCCGCACGGAGTGCAGAAGGATGCCGTTCTGCCCGCGCCGAACCCGGACCTTGCTGATCGTCGGCCACGATGAGTTGCGGATGTACAGTCCCGCGCCGTGCTGCGTCGCCCACTCATCCTTCTCATTGCGATGCGGGAACAGCCAGTCGGCCGGGTCCTCCCGCAGCGGGGTGGACTTCAGCCTCTGCCGGTAGTTGTCCGAGAGATCCGCTCCATCGATCTGCAACTCATCGCAGTCGGTCGCCCAGATTCCGACCTTGAAGCCATGGATCCGGGCGCCTGAGATCGTTACCCCCTTCGCGCCCTGGATCCGGATGCCGATCCCCGCGTACGCGTCCCACGGCCCGTGGGGCACTTCCTCCGGCCGCGGCCCGCCCCAAAGGGCGGAGCCCTCCTTGAAAACGACCCGAATGCCCGATGCGCGGATATGGATGACGCCGTTGCCGTCGCTATCCGCGATCGTTGTCCCCGGCGGAATCTCGATGATGCACGAACGCTTGATCTCGGTGTTATCGGCGGTGACCGTCACCACAGGCAGGTTCGCCTGGCCGCGGCAGAGCGTGCAGGCTCCCAAAGCGGCGATCAGGATCACGATGGCATCGGGGAATCGGATCGGCTTCATGGTCCACACTGTACCGCCGGGCGGGCAGGCAGTTGTGCGACCCCGGGCACGCCCGGTCCGGGTGCGGTATGCTGTAGCCGCCCATGGCAGACATTAGACTCGAAGGCGTATCCAAGAACTACGGCTCCGGCGGCGGCAAGGCGGTGGACGATGTGTCGCTCACCGTCGCCGACGGTTCGTTCACGGTGCTGGTCGGGCCGTCCGGCTGCGGCAAGTCCACCACCCTGCGCATGGTCGCGGGCCTGGAGGAGATCACTTCGGGTTTGATCGCCATCGGCGGTCAGCGGGTGAACGATGTCGCCCCCAAGGACCGCGACATCGCCATGGTCTTTCAGAACTACGCGCTGTATCCGCACATGACCGTGCGGCAGAACCTCGGGTTCGCGCTCAAGATGCGCAAGGTGAGCAAAGCGGAGATCGACCGCCGCGTGACCGACGTTGCGCAGACGCTCGGGCTCTCCGAACTGCTGGACCGCAAGCCGGGCCAGCTCTCCGGCGGCCAGCGGCAGCGCGTCGCCGTCGGCCGGGCCATTGTTCGAGAGCCCAGGGCCTTCTTGTTCGATGAGCCGCTGAGCAATCTCGATGCACGTCTGCGTGTATCCACGCGGGCGGAGCTCAAGGCCCTGCACCAGCGTCTCCGCACCACGACCCTCTACGTCACGCACGATCAGGAAGAGGCCATGACACTCGGCGACCAGGTGGTCGTGATGTCCAACGGTCGAATCCAGCAGGCCGGTCCGCCGCTGGAGATCTATCGCAAGCCCGCCAACCGCTTCGTCGCGGGCTTCCTCGGCACACCGCCCATGAACTTCCTAGAAGGCGAGCTCAACTGTCCCACTGCCTATGAGAAGCAGTTGTTCCTGACCGATGCCCGCGATCTGGTCGATGAGCGATTCGGGCTCGCGTTCACCGCGGCACAATCCGAAGCGCTCAAGCCCTATCAGGGCCAGCGCGTCGTCATCGGGTTCCGCCCGCACGCACTCTCGGTCGCGAGCGATCAGCAGCAGGGCCGGGAGTTCTCCGACAGCAACGAGTTCGTGCTCGAACTGCTCGTCGTCGAACCCCTCGGCGACACGATGGACCTCATCTGTCAGACCGCCGGAGGCGAGCGCATCGTGGCCCGCGTCGCCGCGGCCGACGGCCTGATTGCCGGGACCACCATCCGCCTCGCCATCGACCCCGCACGACTGCACGTGTTCGAACCCGGCGAGTTTGGCCGGTCGCTCGTGTAGCAATGGGGGAGCAAGGGGGGAGCAGTGGGGGAGCAGTGGGGGGGCGGGACTCGTGCACTGCGGGCTGGACATGCTCTACGTCACACTCGCCGTCCTCGCCATCCCGTTCGTTGCCATGCTCTGGGCGATCGTGTGCATCGCGAGGGACCGCGCACGGCTTCGGAAGCATCACTTCCTGTCGCTGCTCGGCGGGTTCCTCCTGCTTCCGATCGGCATCACCTATCTCGGCGTGGTCGAAATCGGGCTCGACTGGTTGACAACGCTTCCGGGCGTTGTCTTTGCCACGGTCTTGCTCATTGGGCTGGTGGTCTTTATACGGGCGGAGGTGCTCCGGCATCGCGATCGCCCGTTTCCCACCTGGGCGTGTCAGAACTGCGGCTATGACCGGCGCGGCATCGCCGGGCCCTGCCCCGAATGCGGAACCGATTCGGCTCCCGGTTGAGGCATCTACCTGTCCTGAGTGAAACGCATTCACGCGATGCGTGGCCAAGAGTCCGCAGCCTTCGGCCCTGGGCTCGAGTCCGGGACGAGTACTCATCAGCGAGTCTGTCCATTCGCGAGGACGATGAACCGCTGCGTGGTCAGCTCTTCCAGCCCCATCGGGCCATAGGCGTGGATGCGGCTGGTGCTGATGCCGATCTCCGCGCCAAGCCCCAGCGTGAATCCATCGTTCAGCCGCGTCGAGCCGTTCACCACGACACACGAGGCATCCACCCGGCGGCAGAACTCCGCCGCGGCGATGTCGTCGCGTGTCAGGATCGCCTCCGTGTGGTTGCTGCCGTACCGGCGGATGTGATCGATCGCCGCATCAAGCCCATCGACAACGCGCATCGCGACCGTGAGCGAGAGGAACTCTCTTCCGAAATCCTCGGGCGCGGCGGGAATGGCCCCCGGCGCAAGCGCGGCAACCAGCGGCCCGCCGCGCACCTCCACGCCGTGCCGGCGATAGGTGTCCACCATCGCGGGCACGAACGTATCCGCGACTGCCCGGTGCACGAGAACGCACTCGCACGCGTTGCACGTGGCCGGGGCGCGAACCTTGGCCGAGAGGCAGATGTCGCGGGACATCTCCGCATCCGCGGACTCATCGACAAAGATGTGGTTGACGCCCTCAAAGTGCTGCACGGTGGGGATCCTCGAGTGCTCGCGTACGAACCGGATCAGTTCCTTGCCGCCGCGTGGGATCACCAGATCGATGCTTCGATCCAGCGTGAGCAAGTGCCGCAGTTCCTCGCGCCCGATCGCGGGCAGCACGACCGCCGCCTCTCGCGGAACCCCATGGTCATCGAGCACCGCCCAGATCAGTTCGGCGATTGCCGCGTTTGAACGCGCGGCCTCTTTGCCGCCCTTCAGGATGCACGCATTCCCGGCCTTGAAGCACAGCGCAAATGCCTCGGCGGTCACGCCCGGGCGGGCCTCGTAGATCATGCAGATCACGCCGAGCGGCGATCGGACTTTGCGCACACGCAGCCCATCCGTGGTGGTGCTGTCTCGCGTGACCGTCCCGACCGGGTCCGGCAACGCCGCAACAGCGCGAAGGCCTGTGGCGAGCTGCAAGAGTGAGGACTCGGTGACCGACAGTCGCGCGAGCTTCGGCTCATCCAGGCCCGACAGCCGAGCGGCCTCGACATCGGCACGATTCGCCGTCAAGATGGCTTCGGAGTGCCGCTCAATCGCATCCGCCAGCGACCGCAGGACGGAGTCCTTGGCATCCGCCGTCAGCTGCGCCACCACCGGCGCGGCCGCGCGAGCAAGCGAAGCTGATCGTTCGATATCAACCATCGCGCAAGGATACGCGCCCGAGCAACTGGCGCGTTACCCGATCGTGACGATGTCACTGCGGTGCACCACCTCATCGCAGTAGGCATAGCCCAAGATCGCACGGATGCGGCTGCTGCGCTCGCCGCGGATGAGGCGGAGCTCCTCGGAGCCATACCGGGCCAGTCCCCGCGCAAACACGGCGCCGCCCTTGGTGCGCAGTTCGACCGGCGCCCCCATCGCAAACTCTCCCTCGACCCCGACGACGCCCCCCGGCAGCAGGCTCGCATGTCTGTCGATGATCGCGATTCGCGCCCCCTCATCAACGACGATCGTGCCGCGCACCCGGGCCGAAAGGCCCAGCCACCGCTGACGCGAGCGTCCGAGCTTGCGCGCATGCACCGGCACGCACAGCGTCCCGACATCATCTCCCGCGAGCACGCGGGCCAATACCCCCGTCTCGCGGCCGTCGGCGATGACGCTCGGAATACCCATGCTCGCCGCCGTCGCCGCGGCACGCAGCTTCGTCGCCATGCCGCCGGTTCCGGTCTCGGTTTTCACCTTCGTGACGTGCGCCATCGCGCTGCCGGGATCGCTGAGCAGCGGGATCCGCGTTCCGGGCTTCCCGCCCTCCAGCACACCCGGCACGCTCGAGAGCATGATCAGCAGGTCCGCGCTCACCAGCCCCGCGACCAGCGCGGAGAGATGGTCGTTATCACCGAGCTTGATCTCCGCGAACGACACGGAGTCGTTCTCGTTGATGATCGGAACAATGCCCCGGGCGAGCAGCTCCCCCAGCGTCGCGCGCGCGTTCAGGAAGCGGCCGCGATGGTCAAGGTCATCGGCTGTCAGCAGCACCTGCGCGACAGCTCTTCCAGACGCACCGGAGCCAAACGCTCCGCTCCAGGCATTCATGAGCCGGGGCTGGCCGACCGCCGCCGCGGCCTGCTTGCCGACGATGGTCTTCGGGGGGACATTCAACCCGAGCCCGCGGAACCCGCTCGCCACTGCGCCGGAGGAGACGATCACGATCTGCCTTCCGCTTCCGCACGCCGCAATCTCCGCGGCCAATCGGCTGACGGTCGTCACATCGAGTTCCCCATCACGGGCAAGCACGGCCGAACCCAGTTTCAGCACCACCCGCCTTGCCGCTTTGAGGGAGTCCCGTTGCATACGCGGGCGACAGCGTAGCCGCGGGAAGCTGGCCGGGATCACGACCACCAAGCCTCGCTACACTGCTGGCCCTTGAGCCAGAACCCACTTCAGCCCGGCGGGACGCTTGCACCATCGGCGGGTGCCGGGCTCTCAACTCGCGCCGATTCAGCCGATGCGGTCGCGCACGCCGCGGCCCAGGTCCGCGAGGGGCTTCAAGGCCGCCGCCCCAGCATCGTCTTCATGTTCATCTCCCCGCACCACGTGCACATGGTCCGCGCGGTCACCGCCTCCGTGCGTGCCTCGCTCGGGCCGGACATCCTGCTCGGTGTCTCGGGAGAGGGCGTCGTAGGGGGGGAGTCCGAACTTGAGAATGTCCCCGGCATCTCTCTGCTGGGTCTGGATCTTCCCGGCGTCTCGATGCGGGCCTTTCGCACCGACCAGTGGCCGGCGATCAAGGACGCAACGGACGATGAGCACCAGCTTCGCGACATCGCGGCCTCATCGGGTATCGGTCCCGACTACCGGGGGACAATCCTGCTCGCCGATCCTTCCTCCGTGCCGATGAATGCGATCCTTCCCGCCCTCGCCCGCGCAAGGGCCATGCAGTGCCCAGTTCCGGCCACGGGCACCGAGTCCCCGTCCCTCCCCCCGATCATCGGCGGGCTGGCCTCCGCCGCGAAGCGTCCCGGTGGCAACACGCTGATCCTCAACGACTCGATCAGCACGACCGGAGGTGTCGGCGTCTCGTTCTCGGGCGACATCCGGATCGATGCGCTGGTCTCGCAAGGGTGCAAACCCATCGGACCGCCGCTGGTCATCACCGCCGGCAAGGGGCAGATGATCAGCGGTCTGGGCGGCCGGCCCGCGATGCAGGTGCTTTCGGAGATCATCGAATCGCTGGACGAGCAGACCCGCGAACGCCTGCGCAAGGGCCTGTTCGTTGGCCGCGCGGTGACGGAGTACAAGGACCGCTTCGGCCGCGACGACTTCCTGATCCGCAACGTCATCGGTGTCGAGCAATCCTCTGGCGCGATCGCCGTTGCCGATCTGCTCCGCATCGGGCAGACCATCCAGTTCCACGTCCGAGATGAAACAACCGCGAGCGAGGACCTCTCGCTGCTGCTCGATGCCCAGCAACTCCGCGATGATCCGGTTGCCGGTCTCCTGTTCACCTGCAACGGCCGCGGCTCCAGGCTGTTCTCGAAGCCGCATCAGGACACGGGGATGATCGCTCGCGCCTTCGCCAGGCCACGAGGGTCGGATATGTTCTCGCCGAGCGATGTCCCTGAGGCCTCTCCGGCGGTCCAGCACACCATGCCGCTGGCCGGATTCTTCGCCGGGGGTGAGATTGGACCAATCGGCTCGGGCGTGTTTGTGCAAGGGCAGACCGCCTGTCTGGCCCTGTTCCGTTCACTCGGAGCCGATTGAGCGACTCAAATGCTCGGCGCAGGCACGATCCGGCCGCGGCACTCCCCAAAGCCGATCCGCCGATACCCCTCTCGCTCGCAATACGCCTTCATGATCACCTCGTCGCCATCGGCGAGGAACGTACGTGTCTCGCCGCTGGGCAAGTCAATCGGCTTCCGCGGCAGCGGCTTGCCATCCGGCCCATTGCCCTGCCAGGTCATCTCGAGCAGGCAGCCGCGAGCCTCGGCGCTCGGCCCTGAGATCGTGCCCGAGCCCAGCAGATCGCCCGCCTGCATGTTGCACCCGTTGCTGGCGTGATGCACCAGCATCTGGTCGATCGTCCAGTACATGTCCTTGAAGCTGCCTCGGGAGATGCGAATCGGGGCCATGCCCTTCTGCCGCATCTGTTCGCTCTGGATCCAGACCTCGACCGTGATATCGATGCTCCAGTCCCCGCTCCCGCGCAGGTAGGGCAGCGGCTGCGGATCGCCCGCATCACGCGCGGGGCCCTCGATGCGGAACGGCGCCAAGGCGTCCAGCGTCACCACAAACGGAGACAGCGTCGACGCGAAGTTCTTGGCAAGGAAAGGCCCCAGCGGCTGATACTCCCACTTCTGCAGGTCGCGTGCCGACCAGTCGTTCAGGATGCACATGCCAAAGAGGCATTCGGCAACGCGATCCATCGGGATGGGCTCTCCGAGGCGGTTGCTCGCGCCCGTGTACACGCCCAGTTCCATCTCGTAGTCGAGCAGCTTGCACGGCCCAAAGCTCGGCCCGGCCCCGGGCTCGCCGTCGGGCGGGGCTTGCTGCCCCAGCGGCCTCCGCACCGGCGTTCCGGAGACCACGAGCGAAGATGCGCGACCGTGGTACCCGATCGGCACATGCTTGTAGTTCGGCAGCAGCGGGTTGTCCGGCCGGAACATCGATCCCACGTTCGTCGCATGATGCTTCGACGCGTAGAAGTCCGTGTAGTCAAACACCGCCATCGGCAGGATCAGCTTCGCATCCGCGATGGGCGTCAGGGCCTTGTCGCGGAGTCGCCGTGCTTTCTGCCCGCCCCCTGCATCCGCCCGCAGAAACTCCTGCAGCTTGCTCCGGACCTCACCCCACAGGTGCGGAGAGGCCGCGATGAAGTTCCAGCTCGGCGCATGCAGCATGTACGCGAGTTCGCCCTCGGGGTCCCCGAGCAGCCCGGACATGGCCAGCGTGGAGACATCGAGGATCTGATCGCCGATCGCGACGCCCAAGTGGCCGTGCGAATGCCCATCGTGCTCCGCCTGGAACGCGCACAGCGCGAGGTTCTGGATGGGGAAGTCCGTCGCCGGGTCGTTCGCGGATTCCACCCACGACTTCATCGACGGATCATGCGACGCATTGGTGTGCTTGTCGGCCATAGGCCAGAGGGTACACCCCGCCAGCCCCTGCCCGCCACGCCGTCGATGCGGGCCGCCTCAGATCAGCCGCAGGGCCTTGAGCTCCTGCACCGGCTCCTCAAACGAGCAGGAGCCGTACGACAACGCGAACGTCTCGCGCGCCTGTGCGAGCTGCAGCAGCTCCAGCCCGTGGTTCCGCCACCGGACAAACTCGCGGCCAAACTGGAACGCCGCGGGATCGGTCTCTTCGAGAACTGCCGTCGCCATCGCCGCATCCGCACGCCGCGCGTGCACAAACGCCGCGGCCAGAAACACGTTCAAGAAGCCGTGCATCAGCCCCTTCTCGGCGTTCGGCTCATACGTCAGCGGGTAGTGCGCCCGGCACGCATGGTGCAGCCCGGCGGTCGCCTTGAACGGCACCTCCGCCGCGTTGCACGCCAGCAGGAACTCCGCAACCGCCGCCGCGGGAGGGAACGCCTCCGCCGTGATACCGCCCGTCCGCAGCTTCGCGGCCCCGTCCGCCCCTGCCAGCGAGGCGATCATTCCGCGGAAATCAGGAACCACTCCGCCAACTGAGACAATCGGGATCTCAAAGAACGGGAACACTTCCTCCGGGATCAGCTCGATCGCGTCATCGATCCATGCCGCGCCCGTCCGTCCGCTTCCCGTCGTGGGTACCTTCAGTTCGATGGCATCAACGATGGCCAACCCGTTCTTGGGGTTCTCGTGCTCGTGGTTGAAGGCGAAGATCGAATCCAGGTTCTCATCGAGGTCGCCATCGATGATCGCCGAGATCGGCCACGGCTCTCCCCCATCGGGCTCATCGACGTACGGCGACTTGGGCAGCAGCCCGCGCGATGCCTCGCGGAACTCCTCCAGCCGCGAGACCGGCAGGATGAACCGCCCCATCATCCACGCCTCAGGCGTGCGAAGATACTGCGCATAGTTCTGCACGCTGGGCATCATCGCCAGCTTCGCCGGCGGGAACAAGCCCGCGTAATCCACCAGCCCCGACATCAGGACATGGATCGCCTGCGGCTCATCCTCATCGTTCATCTGTTCGTGGTCGTGTGTCGACATGCCATCAGGATACCCCCATGGCCGACCTGCCCGCCCGCGGCGGACGCTCACTTCGCCAGCTTCGCCACCAGCCGCCAGATGTCGTGCGGCGAGAGCGCCCGGCCCGCCTGTTGATTGAACGCCTCCACGAGCCCGTCAAAGCGAGGGTCGTATGGCAACTGGTCCCGCTGCCCAAGCGAGCCCGTCATCGCGACGACCAACTCCCGAAGCAGCGACTCTTCCTCCTCCGAGATCCGCGGCGGGGTGCTCGCCGCACGCCCGGCGGGCGGGAGCTTGCCCGCTTTCCGGAGATTCTGAAGCCGCTGCAGCGCTGCACGCTGCGTCATCTCCAGCCCCGCCTCACGAACAACCCCCATCAACCGGTCAAACTCCGACGTGTATGGCAGGTCATCCAGCGTCCGCCCCGCCTGCTGATACGCCGCGACCAAAGCTGCATCCGTGCTCTGCCGTGCGGCTTTGTCCTGCTTTGCATCCGCACCATCAAACAACATCACGGGCGCCTCGCCTTCGGAAGCCGGGTGCGCCGCGCTCCGCGCAGGTGCCGATGCCGACGCCGCAGGCCGCTCCGTTCCTCGCCGTGGCGGCAGGCTCGCCAGCCAGTCTCGATATCCACCCGGACCTGAGCCCGCGTGACCCGCCGACCGGTACGCCGCGGCCACATTTTTGGGGTTCAGCACGTCGTACACCGATCGATCCAGCTGTACCTGTGCAAACCCCAACTCGTGTACCGCCGCGTTGAACTCATCCAGCGTCAGCTCGGCGAGCGCATGGCGACCGGTGCCATCACATTCTCGAACAATGGCCCCGACAATCTGGTGCGCTGTGCGGAACGGCACACCCTTCAGCACCAGATGCTCCGCCAGCGCGGTCGCATCTGGGTAGCCGCGGTCGAGCCCGCCGCCCGCGGCATCAATCTTCGCCTGATCGAACGTCGCACTGGCGACGATCCTCGCCGCCATCACGATGCAATCCAGTGTCGTGTCGAACGCCGCGAACAGTTGCCGCTTGTCTTCCTGCAGGTCGCGGTTGTATGCCAGCGGCAGGCCCTTGCACATGGTCAGCAGACCCATGAGCGCGCCGATCACGTTGCCCGAGCGGCCGCGGATCAGCTCCAGCATGTCCGGATTCCGCTTCTGCGGCATCATCGACGAGCCTGTGGTATACGCACTGCCGAGTTTCACGAAACCGAACTCCGTGGTGCAGTAGATGATCCACTGCTCCGCGAGCCGCGAGAGGTGCACCGCGATCCGCGACAGCAGGTACACGAAGTCGATCGCCTCATCCCGCGATGCCGTCGCATCGATCGAGCTCAGGGATGGTGCGGCGAATCCGAGCGAGCTTGCGGTTGACCCGCGTTCCAGCGGCAGGACCGACCCCGCCACCGCGCCCGACCCCAGCGGTGAGGACATCAAGCCGAGTTCATCCCGCATCTGCGCGCGGCAAAGCTCGACATCGCGCCCGAACATCGCCCACCACGCCATGCACTCTGCGCCCAGTGTTGCGGGCTGGGCCCGTTGCAGGTGCGTATACGTCGGCAACACGATCGCGCCCTGCTGCTGCGCCAGCCCCTCGAACGCCGCGAGCAGTTCATCGAGTGCCGCTTCAATCGCAGGCCCCGCCTCATCTCGCAGCCACAGCCGCAGATCGAGCGCAACCTGATCATTCCGCGATCTGCCCGTGTGCAGCCGCCGTCCAGGCTCGCCGATCTTCTCGATCAGCGCGGCCTCGATGCACATGTGCACATCTTCCAGATCGACCTTCCACCCCGGCCAAGCGCCCGCCACACCAACCGCCCGAACCCCCGCCGGCGCACCCTCGATCTCCCGCTTGATCGCTTCAAGCCCTCGCTCGATCGCCGCAAGGTCGTCCCTGGAGATCAGCCCGACGCTCGCCAGCATCCGCGCATGGGCGATCGACCCACGGATATCCGCTGCATACAGCCGCGTGTCATACGACAGCGATTCAACGAATCTCGCGGCCAGCGGATCGCTCGCGGACCCCTCTCCGGACTTGGCGTGTTCCCACGGCTTGGGCGTGCTCATGGCGAGAGATTACGCTCGCGAAGATGCCGCCGCGCAATCGGCACAGGCCGGGCGGAAATGTTCCCGCATTCCGCCTCGCGTCGCCAATCAGACCGAGGCTACTTCCCAGTCTTCTCGGGCCACTGATCGGGCAGGTTCTCAAACAGCACCGCCGGCTTGGCCAGCCCGCCGGAGGGGTTCACTTCCGCGATCCAAACCTGGCTCGACGGCTTGGGCTCCCCATCGACCATCGGCCCGCGCTGTGCGGTCCACATCATCAGCTTGCCGTCATAGCTGAACACCGGCAGTACATCCGCGCCGTTGCCGAACGTCACCCGACGCTGCCGCAGGCCGCCGCTGGGCTTGTCGGGGTCGATCTCGACTGCGAACACTTCGTAGTTGCTGTGCCGCGTCGGGTCGACCGCCGAAGAGCCGTAGACCAGGAACTTTCCCGACGGGTGCCAGTAGGGGGCCCAGTTCACCGCCGAGTCGTCGGTGATCTGAATCTCCCGCTTGATCCCCGCCAGCTTGCCGTCCTTCCAGTCAAGCTCGGCGATGAACAACTGCAACAGGTCATCGCCCCGCCGATCGCTCCGGTAGCAGATCCACTTGTCATCCGGCGAGAAGAACGGACCCCCGTCATATCCGTCCGCCACCACAAGCGGCGTGTGCGTCTTCGCCTCCATGTCATACACGTAGATGTCCGCATCCGGACGGCCGCGTGTTGGCTCATCCCGCACGTGTGCGTACAGCACAAACTTGCCATCCCTCGTGAATGAGCTCTCCGCGTCGTAGTTCGGCCGGCTGAACAGCACCTTGGGCTCTGTGCCCTTCTTCGCCGGTCCACGGACGTAGTTCCGGTCCCCTGCGCCCCCGCCCACTGCGAAGACGTACTGCTCCACGATCTCCATCTCGTCGGGGAACATCCACACGTACCTCCGAGTCCCCACCTGGAACCCCGACTTCTGGTCGTTGGAGGGCGGCAGGATTGTCGATCCGTAGATCACCCGCGACGGATTCTTCGGATCAAACCACCCGCACGTGTTCGCGCTCCCCGGCGGGCTCAGCCGCACCGGCTCTTCCGTCCCCGTGATGCGACCACGGTCATCGCGGGTGAGCTTCGCGACGTACATCGCGTACCCCGTCTCCGGCTCCATTCCCTCCTCCGGCACGGGCACCGCCTGGAAGATCACCCACCTGGGCGGCGTGTCGTGGTCAAAGTACGCTTCGCCCGCCTTCACGAACTTGTCACGGTGCGTGATCTGCACGTGGTTCATCAGCAGCGGAGCCTCAAGCACCCGCCAATTCAGTTGGTCTCCCTGCACCCGCGGCGTCATATCGGGTTTCGGCGGATTCACCCAGCCAACGACTCCAGCACTTCCACACGCGGCGATCAGGGCAAGCATGTTCATCCGGACCTCCATGGCTACGGTCTTCCAATCCTATTCGACCCCGCACCGCGCCGCCCGGTTCGTTGAGTCTGCATCTTTGTTCGCATTCCGCCCTCCCGCCCGATTCTCCGCGGCCCGCCTTTGATTCCCTGCACACTCAATTGCTCTCCATCGTTCACCAATCCCCGCGCTACGTCGTCATCGACAAGCCCTCCGGCCTCCTCTCCGTCCCCGGCAAGGGAGAGGCCAACAAGGACTGTGTCGCCGCCCGCGTCGCACGCCTGTTCCCCTCCGCCACCGGCCCCCTCATCGTCCACCGCCTCGACATGGATACCTCTGGCCTGATCGTCCTCGGCCTCGACCCTGAGGCCCAGCGCGACCTCTCGAGCCAGTTCGAACGCCGCGAGGTGGACAAGGCCTACATCGCCCTCGTCGAGGGCATCGTCTGCGGCAACTCGGGCACCATCGACGTCCCCATGCGCACCGACATCGACAACCGCCCCTACCAAATCATCGACCACGTCCATGGCAAGCCCTCGCTCACCCACTGGACCGTCCTCGCCCTCGAGACCGACCGCACGCGCCTGCGCATGGTCCCCCACACAGGCCGCACCCACCAGCTGCGCGTCCACGCCGCGCACATCGGCCACCCCATCATCGGCGATGTGCTCTACGGCCCGATCCCCGACCGCGCTGCGGCCGGCCGACTGATGCTCCACGCCGCGGAACTCTCCTTTCGCGAGCCGGGCACCCGTCAGCCTGTCAGCTTTCACTCCCGCGCGCCATTCTGACCTCCTGCGCCACGCCGTCGCTACAGCACCTCGGTCGCCGCACGGTTCACCGGCTCGGGCGTCAGTCCTGCCGCGACAAACACGCGGTAGAGCCCCTCTACATCGCTCTCGCCGAACGCGCCGATGTCGTAGCTGTCCGCATCGAACACGCCCCAGCAGTCCTCCCCCCACGGTTCCATCATCGGGATCACAACCTCGGACCTGTCCCGGGGGTCACACGCGATGTACCCGGCCCGCAGGTTCGCCACATCCGTCACCACCAGCGCACGCCGGGACTGGTACGACCGACCGCACGCCCCGTGCAGTCCGATCGGCGAGCATGCCGGTTTGTCCCGCCGCGGCCCCAGAAGCATCTCGTCGCCATCCGGGTTCTTCAGATAGAACCCGAGCCACGAGACGCGCTTGTCTCCGAGTTCCTCCCACAGCGCATCGACGACCCGCTGCATCCGCTCGTCTCGCGTCCCGCGCGAGTCAACCCGCGCTGCTACCGCCGCATAGTCGCGCCCTGCCGTCCGTTGATTCATCATGCCAACAGCATACCGCTCGCCGCGGCCGCACCGCCGGCGCAACATCACACCCGCGGCGTCAATCGCCGCTTGCCACTCACCGATCACCACTTACAGGTTCAAGTTACAGCGTTGCCGAAGTGAACGGCAGCAGACCCAGGAAGCGGGCACGCTTGATTGCCTGGGCAACCATTCGCTGCTCCGCCGCGCTCGTCTGCAGACGCTTGCGGCCATAGATCTTGCCGTTGGGCGACATCATCCGCCGGAGCGACTCAACGTCCTTGTAGTCCACATAGCGGACGCCGTTGAAGCCTTCCTTGACGACCTTGATCTTGGGCTGGGTACCGAAGCGGGCGAAACGTGACATCGAAGCTCCTCGTCCTGGACTTTCGGCCCGGATCCGCGTGCTACCAGCACGATCCCCGGGCGACGGGGGTGAAAACAGGGAGCAAGCCTAGGCAGCCAACGCTGCCCCGGCCATTCCACGCCATCGGAGTTCGCAAAAAGATCGGTATGCCCCGACTCAGCAGGACTTGCAGACGGCCAGCGCATGCCGCTTGGTCGCCATGATGGCGACGGCCGCACCAAGCATTCCGATGTCCTGGATGATGTGGCACCAGCCGACCTTGTGCGGGCAGAACGGCGACAGGTCTCCGAAGCATCCGCAATCGACGTTGAGACCCCGGTACAGCACCGACAGCAGCAGCGCGATGAACACGACCAGCAGCCCGCCGATCACCAGTGCCGCTCCGCGCGTCCAGATTCCCAGGATCATCATCACGCCCGCGATGATCTCGATCCACGGCACAGTGAACGTGGATGCCAGCACTGCCCAGTCCGGCAGGCCGAGCTTGAACGCCTTGATCGTCCACGCGAATCCCTGCGGGCCGCTGCTGGTCGCCATCGCGTCGCCCTTGGCGACGAGCTTGTTGAATGCCGCGAACGCGAACAGTCCGCCCAGGACAAATCGGAGGGGTATGCACACCCACCCCATCAGTCCCGGCTTCGACTCGCTCGAACGGCCCGCCGCTCGTGTGTCAGTGCTCATTCCTGTCCCTCTCCGGTCTCAACGGGATGCCCCGCCGCCTTCCATGCCGGATACCCGTCGTGCATGATGTACACCGCCGTGAAGCCCGAGGCATACAGCAGCTTCGCGACATGCTCGGACTCATCGCAGTCCCCGCCGTTGCAGTACACCACCAGAATCATGTCCTTGGGCAGGCCGGATACCCACGCGGGCGTGCTGCTCTTGAACGATGCCATGTCGGCGCGGAACGCGTTGGCCACATGGCCCTCGACATACACATCCTTGCGGCGTGCATCAACAAAGAACGCCTGCTGCTCATACAGCGACCATGCCTGGCTGATGGTGATGTGCCCCTTCGGAAGCTCCGCTGGCGTCGTCGCAGCCTGGGCAGGCTGAGCCGTCGGCGTCTCGCCGGTCGCCGCCGGAACGGATGCCTGGTCCGCGGACGTTCCGCTCTCGGGCTGTGTGCCCGCCGGGGCTGTGTCGGTCGTCGGGTCGGGGGTCTGGCCCGTGCTAGCGGGCTTGACGGGCTCAAGCGGTGGCGGCTCGGGCAATTTCAGCAGGATTCGGTCGTGCCGACGTGCCAGATCGGCCAGCCCAATCCCGCCGCCGATCGCGATGATGGCCGCCGCGGGTACAAGAATCCGGATCGCGCTCACGGTTCGTACTCCTGTTCGTGCACGCACAGAGTAAACCGCCCTCGGGCCGCGGCGGATATCCCGCGAGGGGATGTCGGACCGCGGCACCGAGGGGGGATTGGTGGCCGCGGCGCGTCCCGCGCGTGCGTGTGCACGCGCGTCGCGCCTCGGGGATTAGGGCTTGGTGGGCGAGGCCGCCGGAACCGCCGTCGGGCTCCGGGTCTGGACGGGAGAGGCTGTCGGTGCCGCCGTGGGCCGTGTCGCGGCGGTGGGTGCCGCATTCGGAGTCGCGGCAACCGGCCGCGGCGGCGCGGGATTGCGGATCGACGCGCTGAACGGAACGCGGAGCGTCTCGCCACCGTCGATGTCGGTCTCCACGACAATCGCCCCCTGCACATACCCCGCGGTCGCGGGAGTCGTGCCGGCAAGCGTCAGCATGTAGTAGCGTCCGCCCTCTCCGGGAATGATGTCCGCCGCCATGCTCATGTCATCGCGCGAATCGACCTCGATGGAACGGATCTTGAACGCCGTGCCGTTCCGGCTGTCGATGCGCACCTGGGTGTTGAACGGCGTGCTCGGCGTGAAGACGCGGAGGAACACGTTCCCGGGGTTCGCCCGGGCGGTCCCCACAACCTGCGCCGACACCATGAGCTGAAGAGGCTCAACCCGATCATCGTTCGTCTTCACCGTGAGCTGCGCGATCAGGTCGCCGATGCTCGCGCCCTTGCCCGCCTCGATCTCAATATCGACCTGAGACAGCTTCTCACCATTGAGCTCGATGCTCCGGGGTTCGCCGGCCTTGGCGACCACGTTCGGGTTGTTCGACTCGATGCTCAGGACCGCGAAGTCCTCCTTGCGACCCGTGACCGTGACCTTTGAAGTCATGCCGTTGCGATGATCCACTTCGGGCAGATGCACCTTCGGCGGATCCATCGTCACCAGAGCCTTCACCGTGGAGCTCAGCGAGATTGACTGCGAGGCGTACTTCTGCACCGGGTCCACCACGGTGATCGTCACCGTCTTGGTCTGCGTGCCCGAGCGGCCCTTGGGGTTGAACCGCGCTGTGGCGTTCGTGGACTCGCCCGGCGCAAGGGTGTTCTTCTCGACGTTCGGCACCGTGCACCCGCACGACGCCCCGATCGAGATCTTGATCGTGTCTTCCGAGACGTTCTTCACGGTGAAGTTGTAATCCACCGGCTTCTGATCACTGATCACGCCCCAGTCGAACTGGTTCCGCTCCAGCTCGATCGCTTCCGGGAGCTTCACGCCCGGAATGAACCCCGGCTTCGGGGCCTCCGGAGGCTGGGCCTGCGGAGCGGCCGCGTTCGCGGGCTGTGGTGCCGGCGCCTTCGTGGCAACCTGCCCCCACGCATTGCTCGCCAGAACAAGTGATGCCCCGGGCCCGGCCGCGGCGCCGGCGCGCAACATGGGGTTTGTGTGGTG
>JAEYUO010000080.1 GCA_023432465.1 Planctomycetota bacterium
GGCCACGACTCTCCGTCGTGGCCCGTTTTCGCTTTTGCTACCCTCTGTTCCCGTGAGCAACATCTGGCAACCCCGCTCCCTCACCCGCGCGCTCCTCGCTCATCGCGCCGTGTTCGGCGCTACGCCCACGCACCAAGCGACCGCCCCGGGCCGCATCAACCTCATCGGCGAGCACACCGACTACAACAGCGGTCTGGCCCTGCCGATCGCCATCCGGCATCGCGGCGCCGCCGTGCTCTCCCGCAGGACGGATTCGCTGCTGAGCTTTTTCGCGGCGGACCTTCCGGCAGAAACAAACCGATTCGAGTTCGACCTCCGAGACATCCGACCCGAGGCCATCCGGGCTGCCGCCCGCGCGAGCGGAGGCTGGCCCGCGTATGTCGCCGGTCCGGCCGCGCTCCTGGCGGCGCACGCGTCGCACCCGACCGGCGCGGACATCACCGTCTGCTCCGATGTCCCCCCCGGCGCCGGACTCAGTTCCTCCGCCGCGGCGGAGGTTCCCGTCGCTGGCGTTCTCTGCCAGCTCTGGAACGTCCACTTCCGAAACTCCTGGGAGTTTGCCCGGATCTGTCAGCGCGCTGAGCACGAGTTTGCAGGTGTTCCCTGCGGGCTGATGGACCAACTCGTCGCGACCTGCCCGTGCGAGGGGCACGCGCTGCTCATCGACTTCGCCAAGGAGAAGCTCTCGCATGTCCCCGTGCCCGGTGCCGATCGGCTTGCCCTCATCGTCGCCAACTCCGGTGTGCGTCACACCCTGGCTTCCGGCGAGTACGCAAGCCGCCGCGCCACGTGCGAATCCGCTGCCCTCGCCATGGGCCTCGGCTCGCTCCGCGAGGCGTCTCTTGCCGCTATCGCCGCGGCCTCCCTTTCGCCCGAGCAGCGGGACTGCGCCACGCATGTCGTCAGGGAGAACGACCGTGTCCGTGCATTCGTCCCCGCAATCAGCACCGGGAATCTCGCCGCCGCTGGCGCGCTCATGTTCGCTTCACACGAATCGCTGCGGGACCTCTACCGCGTCTCCTGCCCCGAGCTCGACACGCTCGTGGAGATCGCGCGCGAGGTTCCCGGTGTGTACGGATCGCGTATGACCGGCGGCGGGTTCGGCGGCTGCACCATCACCCTGTGCGAGCCCGCCGCGGTCGAGCGGCTTACCCGGGAGTTGCATTCCCGCTACCGAGCGGCGCACAACCGCGACTGCACGATCTTCTCCGTGCGTCCATCCGCCAGCGCTCACGTTGTTGATGCCAACGATCTGGCGCATTGAGCCGAACATGCGACCGAATCGGGCGGATCGCCATACGCGGACGCATTCAATTCTCGCCGACATCCGACATCCGACATCCGACATCCGACATCCGACATCCGACATCGATCAGCACCCTGCAAACCAGCTCGCCAGGAACGCGAAGATGTCCGGCACGCCAATCCCCGGCGTCCCATCGACATCCGCGCTCGGGCTATCCGCAAACCACGCGCTGAGGTACGCGAAGATATCCGCCACCTCACGCTCGCCGTTGCCGTCAAAGTCCGCTGCGCACGGCGGCAGTGGGGGGCATCCCCGCACATCCACCCTCACTTCATCGATCGCCGCCTCAACGATGGAGCCTGCCCCCGCATCATCCGCCACAAACCGCAGCCGCATCGCGGCGGTCGGCTCGATCAGGCCGAGCAACTCGAACTCAAACTTCACCCACGCGTTCGTGCTCCCGCTCGCCGGGATGGTCTGCAGCGGCTGCCAGTTCGCCCCATCATTGTTCGAGATGAACACGTTGAACGGATCCTGCGCCGGGCTCGATCCCTGATCGTTGGAATACCACAGCCAGTAGGACAACACCACCGACTCGGCGGTCCCGCCCCCCGGGTCGATCGCGCTGAACGCCGAGCTGGTCAGCGTCGTCGCGCCGCCATCGACATCAAAGCTCCCAATCCCCGAACCGGCCGCGGCCCCGGTGATCCAGCACCGCGTGCCGTCCTCCGACACATCCTGCCCCGGCTGCGCTGCGGTGGCCTGCGGCGCTGCCAGCTCCCAGATCCCCGTCGTCGCGGAGTCACCCGGGGCGCCGACGACCCACCCTGTGCTCGACTCGCATGGGTCGCGATATGAATACACGGTCTGCACCACCCCCACGCTCAGCGCGCTCGCCATCGCATCGACGGGGTACGTGGCCGCCGCTCCCCCCGTCGTCATCGCCGCCAGCCGGAACTCGATCGTGTCCCCGCACGCGCCCGCCGGCAGCGTCACCAGGTACTCATCTTCCGCGGGCAGCGGAACAAGCTCCGTCTCCGTGAATGCGCCCGCGCTCCCGAACCTCGATAGCAGCTTCGCGCTCCCGCTCTGCACGGTGTTCCACTTCGAGTCGATCACCACGCGGAAGCTCGTCGTGTCCCCCGTCTCCGCCACCGATGGCACTCCGTCGGGGAAGGTGAACCGCAGCGGCAGACCCACATAGTCCAGCAGCGTCAGCACCGCCGCGTAGTTCTCCTCTCCGGTCGGAATGATCTCACTCGCCGGGGCAACAAACCCGTACGTCCCCGTGTCCCGCAGCTCAAATGTCCAGCTCAAGGTTCCCTGTGCGCCAAACACCCAGTCCGGCACTGTTCCCGAGGCCGGGTAGATCGTCGTGTACGACGGCCCACTCACATACGACATCCCGTGCACCGACCGCACCTCCCGCGACATGTCCGCGTTCAGCCTCGCAAACTCCGACTGTGCGGGCTCCGCGGGCAGCGCGGCCGTGTACCCCCACGGCGACAAAATCAACTGGCTGAACGTGTGGAAGTCGATGTGCGCATCCAGCCGCGGCCGCGCAACGATGAAGTCCCGCAGCGCGGCCGTCTCCGGCTCGCTGAACGCGTTGGGTCCACGATACGTCTCATTCCCCGGGCTTGTGCTCGCCCCCTCCCCGCCCCATTCAAAGCCCCAGTTGCGATTCGCATCGACGCCGAACGTCCCGTTGCCGTTATTGACCCGCGTCTTGCGCCACAGCCGCGTGTTCGTCCACGAGAACACATAGCCGTCGGGGTTGATGATCGGGACAATGATCACCTCCACGTTGTTCAGCAGTTCGACAATCCGCGGCTCGCCCGCCTGATAGTCCGCGATCAGCTCGTGCGCAATGAACATCACCGTCGTCGGGCTCAGCCATTCCCGCGCGTGCTGCGTGCCGTTGAACAGCACCTGCCGCCGTTGATCGCGCGGATTCTCCGGAGAATCCGGCGCGGACACCGCCAGCCCGCGGATGTCCCGCCCGAAGCGCGATGTCCCGACGTTCACCGGCATCGCCACGCCGGGGTTGTTCGCCACCAGCAGATCCACCCGTGCCAGCACTTCCGCGTGCGTGCGAAACGTGTCAAAGTACGTATCGCCGCGCAGAACAGCCCCTTCGTTCTGCTCCGCCGCCCGCACCGCCTCATACTGCGCCCGCTCCGCATCGATCAACGCGCCAACATCCGCGACGAGCACCTCAAACCCGATCCCCGCCTCGCTTAGGGCTTCCCGGCCCTCCGCGCTCACCACCAGGTCCAGCTCCGGCCCCCGCCTCTCGCAGAACCAAGTCGTCTCCGCAACCGCCAGCGCGGTCATCTCCTCCCGCATGCTCCGCGGCACCACCCGCACCACCTGGCACCCCTCATACGTCGTGCGCGTCGCAACCGCTTCCCCCGGCGCAGCCGCGCCCCCGCCGGCCACACCGCCCCCCGCCTCAGCCTGCCCCTGCGCCGCCGCGGCAGCCAGCGCCACCGCCAGGCCCGCAAGCCCGAGCCCAAACCCCACGCCTCTGGTGCGCTGTGCCATCGTCGCTCCTGTCTGAACCCACGCCAGTGGGCAAGGTATTGACCTCAGAACATGCCGGAAGCCCAAGTATGAAGGCTGTTCGGTCCGTCGGCCACACCGGTTGCGATCATTCTCCGAACCTACGCTTTGCCCATGTCCCCAACCGCCCAATCGAGCGCGGGCTCCCCCCGCCCCGCGGAGACCCAGTATCCCCCGATCGCCCGCGAGGGGTGGATCATCATCGCCGCGTTTTTCCTCGGCTCGTTCCTCCTCTCCTCTCTCGCGGCCATTTTTCTCAACCCCGCCGTCGGCGGCCTGGTCTCCCTCATCGGCCTCCCCCTCTCGCTCTGGGCCATCTGGTTCTTTCGCGACCCGGTCCGCAACATCCCGCAGACCGAGGATCTGGTCATCTGCCCCGCCGATGGCGTCTGCTGCTTCGTCGGCCCGACGGCCCCGCCGCCCGAGCTCGGCCTCGACCCCGCCTGCACGCGCGTCAGCGTGTTTATGAACGTCTTCAACGTCCACGTCAACCGCACACCCATCGCCGGGACCATCGAGCGCATCGAGTATCGCCCCGGCAAGTTCTTCAACGCCTCGCTCGACAAGGCCAGCGAGTTCAACGAGCGTTGCGGCCTGTCGATCCGCCGCGATGACGGCCTTGCGATCGGCTGCGTACAGATCGCCGGCCTTATCGCTCGCCGCATTGTCTGCCGCGCCAAGACCGGCGAACGCTACCGCGCGGGCGAACGCTTCGGCCTCATCCGCTTCGGCTCGCGCGTGGATGTCTATCTTCCCCCCGGCATCGAGCCGCGCACCAGAGTCGGCGACCGCATTGGCGCCGGCGAGACCATCATCGCACAGGTATCGATCGACTCCGCCCCGAATGGACAGCGCGATGCTGAATCCCAGCCCGCCGTCGTCGCCGCGAGCGGCACATCCAGCGCGGCGGGGGGCAACTGAGCCATGTTCATCCGCTACCCATCCCGCCAGCGCGATGTCCCCCTCCGGCTCATCATCCCCAACCTGCTCACGACCATGGGCCTGTGCAGCGGGCTGGTCGCGATTCACTTCACGCTCAAGCCCGGCGGCCCGGACTTCGACCGCGCCGTCCTGGCGATCATGGTCGCCGCCGTCTTTGACATGCTCGACGGTCGCGCCGCCCGCCTCCTCCACGCCACCTCCAAGTTCGGCACCGTGCTCGACTCCCTCTCCGACTTCCTCTGCTTCGGCATCGCCCCCGCCGTGCTCATGCACCAGTGGATGCTCAAGCGCTCCGACCTCCAGCCCGTCGGCAAGGCGACCGAGGCCTTTGTGCTCGCCGCCATCCTGCTCTTTGCCCTCTGCAGCGCGCTCCGACTGGCCCGATTCACCGCCGCGGCGGAAATGCCCGCAAGCAAGCCCGATTCCAGGCCCGGCAGCACGAAGCCCGGCCCCGTAGAGGAGCCTACCGACCCCGAAGCGCCGCTCGACATTGGCAACCAGCCAGCGCCCGGTCCCCATCCCAAGCCCTCGCCCCTCGCGGCCAAGTTCTTCGTCGGAATGCCCACGCCCGCCGCCGCGGCCGCCGTGCTCATCCCCGTCATGCTCGAGCTTTCCAAGTTCGTCCAGGCCGCGCCCCACACCATCGCCATCGTCTGCTACACCTTCGCGATCGCATGGCTCATGGTCAGCCAGCAGCCCATGTTCTCGTTCAAGAAGCTCCGCATCAGCCGCCCGCTGATCGTCCCCCTGATGCTCGCCGTGGGCATCTGGTTCGTGCTCGCCGCGAAGGATTTCTGGCTCGCGATCGCGGCCGTCGCCGGGGCCTACGTCCTCACGATCCCCCTGAGCCTCTGGTCCTACTACCGCACCCTGAAGCAGATGAACCCCGCCGCGGCCGACCACCCGGCGGATGCCCCCGGCCGCGAAGGGTGATGTGTCATTGCCCGCGCTGAGGATTGTTCAGCCGGTTCAGTCTCGACGCCCGCTGCGTCGCCTGCTCCTGGAAGGGCACGGTCGCGGATATCGAAACGGCGTAATCCCGTGTGGCGTTGCCCGTAATCGCATCACCTTGCTGCAAGAGGCGTCGCAGGGCGGGTGCAGTCTCCCGCGCACTGGCGATTCCCTCAGACAACATACTCAGGCAACTCGGTCGCAACATCGGCAAGGTCTTTCGAGGCATGGAGATACTGGACGTCGTACTCGCCATGAAGCGATTCGCACAAACTCGGTGTCAACTGCGTGTAGCGTCTTCCGTCTCCCTCGAGAACACGCGCGAACATGTGGTAGCCCGCGTCTTGGAGTATGCCGACCACGTCACGGACACAGCTTGGTCCATGCAGTTCGATGGCGAGTCTGGGTGAGAAGCGACGGAGCGTCTCCGCCGCGCCACGAAGCGCCAATCCCTCGGCGCCTTCGATGTCGATCTTCATGACGTTGGGCGGAAGAATGAGCCCCTTGTCCACGAGAGTGTCCAGTCTGCATACGGGCACGACCTGCGTGGCGGAACGGATCCCGTACCAGAGCTCGGCGGTACTGGAAGCGCCGTTGCGGATTCGATAGAGCGCTCCCGATTGGGAGTGCGCCTGATCGAGCTGAAAGACCTCCTCACCATCGCTATCCCCCACTGCGAAGGGCAAGACGGTGGTGCGATCGGTAATGCCCCCAAGGTCAACGTTGCGCTGGAGGAGCGCACGATTCGCCGTTGCCGGCTCGAAGGAATAGACCCGCGATGCGCCGCACACGGTGGCGAAGAAGCGAGTGTAGAGTCCGATGTGTGCCCCCAAGTCGTAGACAACATCGTCGGGACGGATGAACGAGCGCAGGCCGCCAAAGAACCAACCGTCGTTGATCGGGCTGCGGAGCCAGTAGCTCCTGTCGGTGCGAGCCCGGATCTCAAATGGACCGATCGAAGGGACATGAACCGTGCGCCGGAAGTCGGGCATGCAACGCAAGACGCTCTTCGCAAGCCTCGGACGATTTCGAACCCAACCCGCAACCGATCTGATCATCGTCTTCATTGAATCGGCCCCTCACGTGTCTACTCGCTTGACCCTCCCCCCCCCTCTACACCGTTCCGGTGAAGCATTCGGCCGGGACATCCCGGGGGTTCCTCGGCGCACGACCGCCGCGGACTCTGGACCATGAGTGTACAGGATGAACGTCCTGGTTCGGAGCGATTATCGGCTGCCCGGCGCGTGGGCCGCTCGTGAGGGCCACACAGCGTGCGTCGAACTGCTCTTCCGCCACGGAGCCGATCCGAACCTGCGAGACGAATACCACATCGGATACACGGCTCTCGAAGAAGCGATGGAGAACGGCCATGTCGAAGCCGTCCGCTATCTCCTGAGTATTGGTGCCGACCCCGATATCCCAACCTCGATGCAAGTAACGGCCCGACACCGAGCCGAGGGTCTATCTCACGAAAAGATCACCATCCGCGACCTCATCCGGGCAACTCCGCCCCGCCGCACCCGCGACAAAGCCTGACGGAGCAATCGGTCACGCCGCCCGCACGATCGTCGCCACGGACCGCGGCGGCGGCACCTGCTCCCCGCTCGCACGCAGAACCTCGATGTGCCCGCGAATCGCCTCTGCGATGTTCGCCAACGCCTCATCCTGCGTGTCACCGCATGATGTGCAACCGGGAAGATCCGGCACCCACGCACAGATCGTTCCATCGTCGGCGGGCTCGATCAGTACCAGAAACTCCATGCGATGTAGAGTACCACCGGCACTGCCCTCCTGTCTTCCGCAGGTGGGGTTGCCGGGGAGGATGCAATCCTCCCCAGCACTCGCGTGCCATCAGAACTACGCTGCCCCCCCGCCGTACCATCCTTCCCAATGCC
>JAEYUO010000109.1 GCA_023432465.1 Planctomycetota bacterium
CTGCTACACGTCAGATTTGTGAAACTCGCTGCCGCCGAAAGGCGACGGAGAGGGATAGATGAGCGCCAACCGCGCCAGAAACGGCTCCAACCACCAAGCCGCCCTCGATGAGGCGGCTGAGGGGTCGGACCCGCTTCTGGCTGGCCCAGCCTGGGGGGGCGGGGTCGTCGGCGGCGGGGCCATCGCACTCCCCTCCGCGCTCGATTCCAAAGTCCTCGTCCTCAACAAGCTCTACGTCGCCGTGCGTGTCGTCTCGGCGCGCCGCGCGTTCTCGCTCCTGTGCCGCGAACTCGCCGAGGTCATCCACGTCGATGAGGGCAAGTACCTCAACTACGACTTCGAATCCTGGGCCGAGCTCTCCGCGCTCCGCAAGTCCTTCGAGCCCGACAAGCACGACTGGATCCGCACGGTCCGCATCGATCTCGCCGTGCCCCGCGTCATCCGTCTGCTCGGCTACGACCGCCTGCCCGCGCAAATCGTCAAGCTCAACCGGCGCAACCTCTTCGCCCGCGACCGCAACCAGTGCCAGTACTGCGGCAAGACCTTCCCCACCAGCGAACTCTCGATCGACCACGTCAAGCCGCGGACGCAGGGCGGCGGCGAATCGTGGGAGAACCTCGTGTGCTCGTGTGTGAAGTGCAACGCCCGCAAGGGTGGCCGCACGCCCGATCAGGCGCACATGCGGCTCGTTCGCGCCCCGGTGAAGCCCAAGCGCAACCCGCTCATCACGCTTCGACTCGGGCAGGAACGCTACTCATCGTGGAAAGCCTTCCTCGATGACGCCTACTGGAACGTCGAGCTGAAGTGATGCGTGTGCGGCGTGCGACGCCCGGATGCCGCCCAACGTTCAGGCCTTCTTCTTCTTGCCGCCCGCCTTCGTGCCCCCGGCGGGGGCCATCGCATCCACCTTCGCCGCCAGCGCAAAGTCCTTCTCGGTGATCCCCCCCGCATCGTGCGTGTTCAGCGTCAAGGTGACCTTGGTGTAGCGGATCAGAATGTCCGGGTGGTGCTGGTCCGCCTCGGCCTGCGCGGCGACTTTGTCCACAAAGGCCATCGCCTCCATGAACGTCCCGAAGTGAAACGTCCGCTGGATCGCCCCGCCCGTCTCGGACCACTCGGGCCTCGATGTGAGCATTCCGGCGATCTGTGCGTCCGTGAGCTTCTCCTTCGCCATCGCCGTCGCCTCCGCATGAACCCCGCGTCCCATCGGCCTGCCGCCGGCGTTCGCGTTTCCCGGCCCGGCCCGCACCGTCCGATGCAAGGACGCAGTGTATCGTGTTGGGCGGCTGCCATCGGCGGCAGGTCCACATTCCCCCGCAGGCCCCGGTTCCTGAATGCAAGCATCTGTCACAACAAGACTTGCGCCATCCCCAACCGGTGCCCTGCACCTGGGCAACGCCCGCACGTTCCTCGTGAACTGGGCGTTGGCACGCCGATCCGGGTGGCGCATCGTGCACCGAATCGAGGATCTCGACACCCCCAGAATCAAGCCGGGCGCGATCACCGCCCTGCTCCAAACCCTCCACTGGCTCGGCATGGAGTGGGACGCGTGGGAGCCCGCCATCAACCCGGATCGGGCGGACCTCTCGGGCGTAATCGTGCAATCTGAGGACCTCCGCCCCTACCAAGCCGCGATCCGCACGCTCGCCGCCCGCGGCCTGGCCTACCCCTGTGCACTCAGTCGCGGCGAGATCGAAGCCGCGCTCAGCGCACCGCAGGAAGGTGCCCACGAAACGCCCTTCCCCGCGATGCTGCGGCCCGATGGGGCGGGACAGGCGTTCGACTTCGATGCCGCAGCCGCCTCCGGGAGCGATCCGCCCAACTGGAGATATCTGACCCCGCCGGGTGAGGTCCGCTTCACCGACGGCTTCGCCGGCCCGCAGTCGATCGACCCGTCACAGACGGTCGGGGACTTCGTGCTCTGGACCAAACGCGGCCAGCCGTCGTATCAGCTCGCCGTGGTCGTGGATGACCACCGCCAGGGCGTCACGCAGATCATCCGCGGCGACGACCTGCTGGATTCTGCCGCCAGACAGTTACTCCTGTGGCGAGCCCTCGATCTGTCCCCCGAACCCACGTTCACCCACCTGCCGCTGGTGCTGGGCAGCGACGGCCGCCGTCTCGCCAAGCGGCACGGAGACACCCGGATCGAGCACTACCGGGCGCACGGCGTGCCCGCCGAGGCGATCATCGGGCTCGTGGCCTTCTGGTGCGGCACGCTGCCGCGACGCGAGCAGATGAGCGCACCCGAGTTCAGGGATGCCCTTTCGCTGGGTACCATCCCCCACGTCCCGATCACATTCACCCCCGAGGATGACCGATGGCTGCTCTCCCAGGCTCGTTGAGGATCGTGACCCTCCTGCTCGCCCTCCTCGCCGTCGCGGCCATGACCGGCTGCGAAGAGAAGGACACCGTGAGCAACGATGTCGCGACCGTCAAGATCGCCGGCAAGACCTTTTTCCTGGAAATCGCGGCGAACAACGACAAGCGGATGCTCGGCCTGGGAAGCCGCACGCAGATCGCAGATGACGGCGGGATGATCTTCGTCTTCCCCGCCAGCCAGGTCACCGTGCAGAGCTTTGTCATGCGCGACTGCCCGATCGATATCGACATCATCTTCACGGACGGGGTCGGACGCGTCCTGACCGCCCACGAAATGAAGAGCGAGCCCCCCCGAGATGAGGCCAAGGGCGAGGGCAAGCCGGGGGACATGAGCAACGTCGCCTACGACAACCGGCTGCCGAAGTACTCCAGCCGTTATCCGGCGACCTTCGCCATTGAACTCAAAGCCGGATCGATCAAGGCGCTGGGGGTGAAAGAGGGTGATCTCCTCACCTTCGACCATGCCGCTCTTAAGAAGATGGCCCAGTAGGCCGATTCCAGCCATTGGCGGAAGCCCGCCGGGAGCCCCGCAGCACACTCGCGCTGCCGCGGCCCGCGGCCGGCTTTGACGCCGGAGGCAGTTGGGCATGCAGAGCCAATCTCTGGCATTGATCGCCACCCCGGGCACCGAGGCCTCGCGCCCGGCCTGGTGGGAGCCGATTCTGCGAGCCTGGCCCGGAGCCGCGCCCAAGGTGGAAGTTCTGTCACCGGAACAGGTGCTGTCGACCTCCCGCGCGCTCAAGCCCACACAGTCCTGGGATGCCGCCGTCGTCGCCCCATTTGCGGGCTCGACGGATTCGATGCTCTACAAAGTGGTTGATGTGCTCCAGCAGGCGTTGGTGCCCACGCTCCTGTTGCTGGGCGAGGACAAAGCGCAGGAAGCCCGGCTCGACGGGTTCAACCCCGGCTCGGTCGTCACGCAGCGCGCCACCACCGATCCCCGCACGATCGCGGGCCTCGTGTTCGGGCTGTCGCAGCGGCAGTCGGCGATTCGCTCGCTCGATCAATCCATCCGGCTGGCGCAGTCCTTCCAGGGCGAAACCGCCGCGGAAATCGACAGGCTTCATCAGGAACTCCTGCTGGCCGCGAAGGTGCAGCGCGACTTCCTCCCCAAGCGGATGCCGATGCTCGACGGCGTGCAGTGCTCGGTGCTGTACCGCCCCGCGGGCTTCGTGTCGGGCGATACCTACGACGTTTGCCAGCTCGACGAGTATCACATCGGGTTCTTTCTGGCCGACGCGATGGGGCACGGCGTGCCCGCCGCGCTGATGACGCTCTACATCTCCGGCTCGATCCCGCGCAAGGAGATCGGTGTCGGACCGGGGGCCTCGTACCGCCTCATCCCTCCGGCCGAATCGCTGCAACGGCTCAACGCCGAACTGGCGGATTCGATCGCCGGGCCTGCTCGCTTCGCCACCGCTGTCTGCGGCCTGATCGACACCCGCACAGGGCTGATCACACTCGCCGCCGCCGGGCACCCCCCGCCGCTTCGAGTCGGGCCGCACGGCGTGCGACCGATCAATGTCTCGGGGATGCTGCTGGGCGTCGTGCCGGACTTCGAGTATCAGCAGGTGACCGTGCGGCTTGAGGAAGACGAGATCCTCGTCGTGCACTCCGACGGCATCGAGTCGGCATTCGCACGCAACTCCCGCCCCGGCGAAGCGGGCACGCGCCCGATCCCCCCCCACTTCCACCACTTCGCGCAGATGCGTCGCGGCGATGCGCTTGCGAGCCTCGGGGCGGCGATGGATCGGCTCGCCGATGACCTGGACGCACAGACCGGGTCACTCCATCAGGATGATGATGTCTCGGTGATTTCGTTCCAGACCACCTGCGTGCGCGAGCCCGGCGCAAGTGCCGCAGCGCGGCTCCACGCCGCCGATGCCCAGCGCAACGACTGAGTTCAGCTCCGCACACGGACAAGACGGTCGGACTCGACCAGCCCGTCCTTCAGGCGGAAGATGCGCTCGCAGCGTTGGCTGATCCGATCATCGTGCGTCACCATGATGATGGTCATGCCGCGGTCGTGCAGGTCCTCGATCACCGCGAGGATCGCCTCCCCGGTTGAGGAGTCCAGGTTGCCCGTGGGTTCATCGGCCATGAGCACGACCGGCTCGGTGACCAATGCCCGGGCGATGGCCGTTCGCTGCTGCTGCCCGCCGGAGAGCTCACGCGGGCGATGTCCCAGCCGATCCCCCAGCCCGACGAGCTTGAGCTTTTCAATCGCTCGTTCGCGCCGTTCGGCCCGGTTCACGCTCTGGTAGAGCAGGGGCACCTCGACGTTCTCCAGCACGGTGAGCTCGGAGATGAGGTTGAACGCCTGAAACACAAAGCCGATCTTCCGGCCGCGATACCCCGAGAGCCGCTCATCGGGCATGACCGAGACATCCTCGCCATCCAGCAGGTAGCTCCCCGTCGTTGGCCGATCGAGGCAGCCGAGCATGTTCATCAGCGTCGACTTCCCCGAGCCCGATGCGCCCATGATGGCCACATACTGTGCCCGCGGCACCGTCAGGTCGACGCCCTCACCATTGCGCCCAACCGCCTCCACGAGGATACTGCCATCGGGCTTGTAGTACGTCTTGGTGACCCCGCGCAACTCCGCGATCGGCGCGCCCCACCGGGGGTTCACAAGAGGGGGCTGAGCTGTCGCGGCCATGGTCGTCATCGTCAAGGGATGGTACCGGCAGGATCATGCCGCGCCGCGGCCGAACGCCCGCCGGAACGATCATTCCTCCCGCTGCTGCCGCAACTGAACGCTCGCCAGGGCGGTCATCGGATCAGGGGCGAACTGAAAGACCTTGTCCAGCCCCGTGAGCAGCATCATCGACCACACCTCATCCCCCATCGAACACAGCACAAGCTGCCGGCCCGCCTCCACCAGCCGCTTGCGCATCCGCAGCAGGGCGGCGATGTGGGAGGAGTTGAGATAGGACACGCCCGAGAAGTTCAGCACGACGTGCGGGATCGGGTCCGCCGGAGTCAGGGGTTTTTCCCCGCGAGCACCCTCCCGCGCCGAGCCAAAGGCGGGCGGGGCATCGTCGTCGGACTCCCCATTGCCGCGGAGACGCGCAAACACCGCGGAAAACTCCTCCGAGAGCTCGGGCTCATCGGCCAAGTCGGAGAGCAGGATGCCTTCGGACCAGTCAGTGGGCATAGGGCACGCAGTATAGCGGAAACGACAAACCGCCTCGGACCGGTAACTCCGGTCGCCCCTGTCGCGAGTGCCGGATGGTGAAGTCTGGCAAACAGCGACGCCCCTGACCAGCTTTCCCAGCTTCCGTGGGCGTCGCAGGGCAACGTTTGGGCGGAGGTCCGGAGGGGGAGCGGTGGCGTTGAGATTCCTGAATTCGAATTTTGTGTCGCTGCCGCACGAGCGGGCCGGACTGAAACCCCGGCTCGCCAGCTCCGGTCGCCCACGGGGTGCGTGTATCCCCCGCGGGTCCGGCCACGGCAACGACAGAAAGGGAACCACCATGAAGACCACGACCATGAAGTTTGTTGCCGCCGCCGCTGTTGCGATGGGTGTCTCGGGCATTGCGCACGCCGACACGATCAGCGGCGCGTTCACCACTTCCCACGGCCAGCAGATCAATATCACCTCTCCGACGCTCAACGGCAACGTCAACACCGTGAAGTTCAACTGGACCCGGAATGATGCGCCCGGCGCGGGCATCGATGCCTCGATCGCGACGAGCTTCAACTCCTACTGCGTCGACCTCGCCCAGGTCGTGAGCGCGAACACCAACTACACCTTCAATGTCGTTTCGCCAATGGAGCACGGATTCTCCGCGGATCAGACCATGCTGCTCGAGCGACTCTGGGCGGACTACTTCCCCGCCATCGACTCCGCCGAGAAGTCCGCCGCGTTCCAGATGTCGATCTGGGAGATCATCCACGACCCCACGTTCAGCCTCAGCTCGGGCGTCTTCAAGGTCAACAACGCGGCCCCCGCCGCGGCCCTCGCCAGCAGCTGGCTCAGCAACGTGAGCTCGGTCAGCTACTCGACGGTCAACGCGATGCCCCAGCTCGTGGTGCTCCAGTCGCCCACCGCCCAGGACCAGATCACGGTGATCCCCGCCCCCGCGACCGGCGCGCTCGCCTGCATGGGCCTCATCGCCCTCGCCTCGCGCCGCCGCCACGCCTGATGCTGGCTTGAACCTTCCGCACTTCCCAGGGGACGGCGCTCGGCGCCGCCCCTGTTCTTGTTTTTGCGTTCCGCTCGCTCAGGCCCAGCGAATCACGACCTTGCCGAACTGCTCGCCCGCCTCCAGCCGGGCGTACGCCTCAGCACACTGCTCCGGCTCATAGACCTTGTCGACCACGGGCCGAACGCTCCCCGCGCGATACAGCGCAACGACCTCCGCGAACTCCTCCGGCGTGCCCATCGTCGAACCGAGGATCCGGAGCTGGTTCCAGAAGATTCGTGCCAGGTCCGTCACCGCATCCGGCCCGGAGGTGCAGCCGGGAGTGACATACGCCCCGCCGCGGGCGAGTGACTTGATGCACTTGATATGCGTCGCCTTGCCGGAGGAGTCAACCGCCACATCCACGCCGCGCTTGCCCGTCACCTCGCGAACCTGCCGCGACCAGTCCTGCCCCTCATCCAGGACCGTGGCCGTCGCGCCAAGCTCCCTGGCCTTATCGAGCTTCCACTGGTGCCTGCTCGTCACGATCACCCTGCACCCCAGGTGCCGCGCCAGCGCCATCGCCGCCAGTGCGACCCCCCCGCCGATCCCGGTGATCAGCACCCACTGCCCCGCCCGCAGGTGCGCCTTTCCCGCAACCATCGAGTACGCCGTCAGGAACGTCAGCCCGAACGCCGCCGCCTCGATCGGGTCCGCATGATCCGGCACCGGCTGGAGCGACCTGACAGGCGCAATGAATCGCTCGCGGTTCGTGCCGTTGCGATGTTCGCCAAGGACTTCATACTCCGGCGCAAGCGTCGTCGCCGGGCCATCATCCGGCCGCGGCGTCTGCGGACGCGGAATCGCACCGTTCATGATCACCTTTCGCCCCACCCAAGACGCGTCCACACCCTCCCCGACGCTCTCGACAACTCCGCACCCGTCGCACCCGCCGACCCGCGGATACGTCAGTTCGAGCCCCGGCACGCCTCGAACCACCCACAGATCGAGATGGTTGAGCGCCGTCGCCAGCGTCCTGACCACTGCTTCTCCGGCCGCGGGCGGGGCAAGCTCCTGCCAGTCGGAAACGAGCGCGACCTGCTGCTGGATCGCAGAACCTTGTGCTGGCTGCCTGATCGTGATCGCGCGCATCTGGATGACCTTTCGATCGATCGACGGTGACAAGAAAACTGCCCGCTTCCGGATTCGGAGCGGGCAGTTGGTTCGACTTTGGATTGTACTTGCCCGGAGGGAGGAGCGATCAGCCCGCCGCCGTCTCGGTCTTGGAGGCGACTTCCAGCCCGCGACGCTTGTCGCGCAGACGACGGGACTTGCCCGCCCGCTCACGCAGGAAGTACAGCTTGGCCCGACGGGCATCCGCCTTGCGGATGACATCGATCTTGGCGATCTTGGGGGAGTGGATCGGGAAGATCCGCTCCACGCCCATGTTGTCCACGATCCGGCGGACCGTGATCATTTCCGTGACGCCGCCGCCAGCGATGCCGATGAGCACACCCTGGAACACCTGGATGCGCTCCTTCGAGCCTTCCACGATGCGGCAGTGCACGTTCAGCGTGTCGCCGACCTCCAGCTTCGGGAGGTCCGTCTTGATCTGGCCCTCGGTCAGGCCCTTGATGATGTCGACAGCATTCGTGCCCATGGCGTCTATCCCGCGGCTAAAGGTCGCAAACTCAGCCCCTTCCGTCGAGCTTTGGGGGCTCTCCGTGGGGCCGGGATGCTAGGCTCGACCTTTTTCACCTTCAATCACGTGCTCCCGCCCAGCCCTTGGCCCCCTTCACCCTCGCCGCGGAACGGACCGCCGCCTTTCAGCCGATGAAAGACCTTCCTAACCCCTCCGCCGCGTCAATCTAGGCAATTTGCAAAGGCATCCCCCTGAACTGGTGGCAAGCAATCATCCTCGGCATCGTTGAAGGGATCACGGAGTATCTCCCCGTCTCCTCAACCGGCCACCTCATCATCGCCGCGGCGTTGCTCGGGCTGGATGACCCACCCCAGACCAAGTCCGCCGTCGACGCGTTCGTGGTGGTCATTCAGGGCGGGGCGATCCTGGCCGTGCTTGGGCTCTATCGTGCCCGCGTCTGGCAGATGATCCGGGGCCTCATGGGCAAGGACCCAGCCGGATTCCGGCTGGTTGTGAACCTCGGAATCGCATTCCTGCCCGCGGCGGTGCTTGGCGTGCTGCTGGATGACCTCATCGAAGCCGTCCTCTTCAAGCCCGGTCCGGTTGTCGCCGCACTGGCAATCGGCGGCATCTACATGCTCGCCCTCGAGGCGTGGCGGTCCGGCAAGTTCTCGCGGGTCCGCTCTTCCCACGCCGAGATCGGCATCGATGAACTGACACCCTTCCGCGCTCTGGTGATCGGCCTCATGCAGTGCATCGCCATGTGGCCCGGCACCAGCCGCTCCATGATGACCATGACCGCGGGCTATCTGGTGCGTCTGCGCCCTGCCGCGGCGGCGGAGTTCTCGTTCCTGCTCGGTCTTCCGACGCTCGGCGGCGCGTGTGTGTACAAACTCACCAAGGACCTGCTGCGTGACGGCCACGACGGGCACGTGAGCATGTTCAAGGCCATCGGCCCCGCGCCGATCCTGATCGGGATCGCGGTCGCGACGCTCTCCGCGGTGCTGGCGATCAAGTGGCTCGTGTCCTTCCTCAATCGGCGCGGCCTTGCGCCCTTTGGGTGGTACCGCTTGCTGCTGGCCCTCGCGCTCCTCGGCCTCATCCTGGGCGGGGTTGTCCGGATCGCCCCCGATCCGGAGCCGGCTCCGACGGCGAACGTGCCCCCCACCGCCGCCATCACTTCCGCAGCGAGCTCGCCGAGCCGATGATCTCCGGCCGCGGCAACGCACACAGCCACACTCCGCGGCCAAGGGGTCGATAACCATGTCTCCGGCAGCCAAGACGATCCGCCTACCTTCACCCGTGCGAACCTCCTTCCCCAAGGACAAGATCCGCGTGCTCCTGCTGGAGCGGATCCACCCGCGCGCTGAGGAGCTCTTCGCCGCGGAGGGGTTTCAGATCGATCGACAGACCGGCGCGCTCGACGGGGCAGCGCTCGCCGAAGCCGCCCGTGATGTCCACGTGCTCGGCCTGCGCTCGGCTTCACAGTTGCGTGCCCCGGTTCTTGAGCAATGCCCACGCCTGCTCACCGTCGGCTGCTTCTGCATCGGCACCAATCAGGTGGACCTCCGCGCGGCCAACCTCGCCGGCGTGCCGGTGTTCAACTCGCCTTTCTCCAACACCCGCAGCGTCGCCGAACTGACGATCGCCGAGATCGTCGCGCTCTACCGCCGCCTGACGGACAAAGCCTCGCAGATGCACGCGGGTGTGTGGGACAAATCCGCCGCGGGAGCACACGAGGTGCGTGGCCGCACGCTCGGGCTCGTGGGGTATGGCCGCATCGGCTCGCAGGTCTCGGTCATGGCCGAGGCGATGGGCATGCGGGTGGTGTTCTTCGACAACGCGGCCGTGCTGCCGCTGGGCAACGCCCGCGCAGTCCGCACACTCGAAGAGTTGCTCTCTGAGTCCGATGTCGTGTCGCTCCATGTCCCCGCGACCAAAGCCACCGAGCGGCTCATCGGCGCAAAGCAGATCGCCGCGATGAAGCCAGGGGCCTACCTCATCAACAACGCCCGCGGCGGCGTGGTGGACATCCCCGCGCTCGCCGCCGCGCTGCGCGAGAACAAACTCTCGGGCGCTGCGCTCGACGTCTTCCCCAAGGAACCCAGCAGCAACAGCGAGCCGTTCGAGAGCGAGCTTCGCGGCCTTCCCAACGTGATCCTGACGCCGCACGTCGCAGGCTCGACCGAGGAGGCTCAGGAGTCGATCGCCGTCGATGTCGCCACCAAACTCATCCGCTTCATCAACAACGGCTCGACCACCGGCAGTGTGAACTCGCCGCAGGTCGATCTGCCTGAACAGTCCACACTCTCGACCGAGGGTGACTCGTCCCCCGATGCGGCAGCCGCGCGACGCCACCGCATCCTGCACTTCCACCGCAATGTGCCCGGCGTGCTCAGCAAGATGCACGCGATCATCGCCGAGGTCGGCGCGAACATCGCGGCGGAGTATCTGCAGACCAACCCGGAGGTCGGCTACGTTGTGCTCGACGTCGACCCTACCAATGCCGCGCCGATCGTCGAGCGACTAAAGGCGATCCCCGAGACAATCCGCGTGCGGATGCTGTGGTGAGGTCAGGCGATGGGAAGACGACGAATACGCACACGCGTATCGTCGAAGACCACGACGGCGCCTGCACTCAGGTCATCCACGATTGATGGAAACATCGATTGAAACAGGTCGAGCACATCTGCCGTGGCTTTGCGACGCCCGCGAAACAGCACAACAGAAGGACGGTCGGCTTCGCGCTGCGCAAGTATTGTCCCGAAGTCCGTGTCCTGTGCAAGAACGACTCGATCTTGTTCCGATGCAAGCTCAAAGATCGCCACATCAGCCGCATCGACAGGCAACAGTTCACGCATGTGCACCGCGTCGTGTCCGCATTCTCGCAGACCATCTGCCAGCCGCGGGGACAGGCTGTTATCGATGAGAAATCGCATCATCCAGCCAATGGAAGCTGCCGCTCTCGGACCGCTTCGGCAGCATAATCGAGCGCTTGAGTAATGTCCGCATCCTCAAGATCCGGGTAGTCCCGCAGGATCTGCTCACGCGTGATTCGCTGTGCGATCAACCCGACCACCGTCGCAACCGGGATACGCAACCGCCGCAAGCACGGAACGCCCCCCATCTGGTGCGGGTCAATCGTGATTCGATCAAAGCGGCTCATGGTCACAGTATATCCGGGCAGAAACGCGCTACATTTGTGCCGTTGTACCTTCAAACGCCTAGGCGGGGAGCTTCTGCCCGCTCAATCCAGCACCCGCCGGATCTCGTTCTCATCCGTGAGCCCAGCCGCGATCTTGTCCCGGGCATCGTCGATCATCGTCCGCATCCCGCCCTCCCGCGCCGCCTTGGCCAGCGTCACGGCATCCGCCCCCTGCGCGGTCAGCTCGCGCAGGCGATCGGTCATCCGCATGATTTCATACACCGCGATCCGGCCGAAGTACCCGCTGCCGAAGCACTTCTCGCATCGGCCCGCGCCGCCGCCCGCGCCGGCGACAAATGTCGCGCCCTTCCCGGTCCCGCCGCAGACCTTGCACGTCCGGCGGAGCAGACGCTGGGCCATGCTCGCCAGAAGCGTCGAGGTCACCAGGTACGGCTCGATGCCGATATCGATGAGTCGCGCGATCGCGCCCGGCGCGTCGTTGGTGTGCAGCGTCGCAAGCACAAGGTGGCCCGTCAGCGACGCCTGCACCGCGAGTTGCGCCGTCTCCTGATCGCGGATCTCACCGACCAGAATCACGTCCGGGTCCTGTCGCAGCAGTGCGCGAAGCCCCGCGGCGAACGTCACGCCGCGCTTCACGTTCACCTGCGTCTGGCTGATGCCCTCAAGGTGATACTCAACCGGGTCCTCGATCGTCATCACGTTGCGGCTGGAGCGGTCCACCATCCCCAGCCCGCCATACAGCGTCGTCGTCTTGCCCGAGCCCGTCGGGCCGGTGACGAGGATGATGCCCGTGTTCTTGTACAGGAGCTGCAGCAGGTCCTGCTGCATGCCCTTGGTCATGCCGATGTCATCCAGCGAGAGTTGCGTCTGCGACTGATCGAGCAATCGCAGCACCACGCGCTCGCCGTACACCGTCGGGATCACCGACAGTCGGATGTCGATCTTGCGGTTCCCCACGCGCACCGTCGAGTGGCCGTCCTGCGGCGAGTGGCGGTTGGCGATGTCCAGCTCGGTCATGACCTTCAGACGCGAGCTGATCGCCGCGGCCAGCGAAAGCGGCGGGCTGAACGCATCGATCAGCATGCCGTCGATGCGGTACCGGATGACCAGCTTGTTCTCCATCGGGTGAACGTGGATATCGCTCGCCCGGCGTCGAAGCGCCTCGAACAGGATCATGTTCACCAGCCGGATGACCGGCGTCTGCCGCGCAAGCTGAAGCAGGTCCGTCGCGTTCCGGATGCTCCCCGCCGCCGATTCGATCGCCCGCTCATCGAGCGGCATCTCCTCGACGATCTCGGTGACCAGGTCCGTCTTCTGCTCATACCCGCGGTTGATCAGGTTCACCACCGCCGCGCGGGGCGAGAGCACCAGCCGCACCGGCATGCCCAGACGCTCTTCCAGCAGGCTGAACACCGCCGGCTGCATCGGCTGCGCGGTCGCGCAGACCATCACCGACCCGTCGCTCTCCACGCCCGCCACGAGCCGCTCCCGTGCGACCGATGCCGGCACCGATTCATAAAACCTCGCCGCCGATTCGTGAAACCGCGGCTCGGACTCCAGCGGCAATCCTGTCCGCGCGGACAGCTTGCCCAGCGCGGTGTGTTCATCGAGCGCGAGCATCGACAGCAGCACATCCCATGGCTCATCATCGCTCCCGGGGAGCTGCGGGAATGTGCGCAGCTGCTCGGGCTTGAGCTCCAACTCGCCGAACGTCCGGGCCACCGCCGGCCAGTTGCGCGCGGGCGCATCCTTCCGCTCGGTGCTCGCCGCCCCCGCATCCTTCCGACCGATCTTTCCAAGACTCTTGCCGAAGTTCATATCGAGCGGATCCAGCGCAGGAGAGGGGTCAAGCACGAAACGAGGAACACGCTACGAAACTCGATGTCAATCCATCGGCCACTCATTGGGCCGCGGCGGCGGGGGCCGACGAAGGCTGCCCTCATCGGGCTGCACGGGCCTGCGGACGTTCTGATCGAGCAGCTCCATCCGCAATGGCTCTGCCACGGGGATCTCGGGGTCCAGCGCACTGGCATCCATGGTGGCCTTGGTGAGCAGACGCAGATCGTTGAAGCTCGTGTCCCGCATCACCTTGGGTGTCATGAACACATACAGCAGCGTCTTGCGGGTGTTCTTCCGCGTGTCGCTGAACATGTACCCGATCCACGGGATGTCCATGAGCAGCGGAATGCCCGACCGGGTCTCCGTCGTCGAATCGAACACCAGCCCGCCCACGACGATGGTCGTGTCGCTCGGAACCGTGACCGAGTCCGCACGCACCTTGTCCTCGCGCTTCGGCGGCGGAACGCCCGGCACGGTCGATTCGCCGCTGAACGCCGAGAGCTCGATCTCGTATTCGAGCTTGATGCTCCCGCCATCGGAGATCTGCGGAATGACCCGCAGCTTGGGTCCGGCCGGCTCGAACCCGCCGAAGCTCTGGGTGTCGTTCCCGCCGTTGCTCCCGATGCTGGTGGTCAGCGTCGGCTGCTGATCAAGGCTCGAAACCTCGGCCTCCTCGTTGTCATCGACCAGCAACTGCGGAGACGCCACGACCCGCGCGTTGTTGTTCCGCGCGATGGTGTTGATGATGAACGGCACATCCTTCGAGCGGATGAGCGCGCTCGTCAGGCCCGCCAGGTTGGTCGCCGGGTCCTTCGGGCTCGTCAGCCCGCCGCCATCGGCGAAGCTGCCCAGACCGAAGTTGGTGTTGAGTGCGAACTGCCCGATGATGGTCTGAACTTCCGCCGCGAACCGGAAGTCGTCCCCGATCGTCACCGTCACGATCTTGGCCTCGATGTAGACTTGCGGGCGCAGCAGATCGAGCCTTGAGATGAGCGTCTTCATCTGCGGCTGCAGGCGCTTGGGCGCCTTGATGAGCACCTGGTTGTTCTTCTCATCCGCGAGCACGAACACGTCCGTGCCCTCGAGCTCTCCGAGCGTTGCCTCGCCCGTCGCGCTCGTCGCCGCCGCCGAATCCGCGGCCTGCGGCTCGGGGCGGGTCACGCGGCGCTGTCGCCCCTGCGCATCGCGAGATCCCAGATCGCGTCCGAGCAGCGGCGACCCCGCACCGCCCGTCGGGGCTGTCCCCGAGATCAGGCTGTTGATCGTCTCGGCAACCTCCTCGGCCTTGGCATACTTGAGCTTGTAGAACTCGGTCGTGATCGCATCGCGATCGATCAGGTCGCCCAGCTCCCGCACCAGCAGATCGACCCGGGCGTGCTGGGCCTCCGTGCCGCGATAGATGAACCCGCCCGCCGCGGGATAGATCACAAACCCGCTCCCCGAAAGACCCCCCTGCTGCAAGCCGCCCGGCTGGTTGGCCTGACCCACTCGCCCGGCCGGCTGCGCCCGCCCAAGCCCAACGCTGCCGGTGCCGGATGCGGAAGATTCAAACGTGGTCACATCGCCCAGTTGCTGACGCGAGCCCTCCGTCGCCACCGTCTCCGCCGTCTCGATCCCTACCGGGTAGAACCGCGAAACCAACGTGATCGGCACATCCACGATCGCGAGCATCTCCCCCATCAGCCTCGCCTCATCCTCCCGACCACGGAAGAACAACGCGTTCCCACCCGGATCGACGCTCAACCGCTCCGGCAGGTTCGAGAACGAGCCGCCCACGGCCGCGGCCACATTCGCCTGCGGCTGCTGTCCGGGCTGAGCCCCGGCCGCGCGCGGCGCTGTCGAGCCCAGCAGCTCGATGATCCGGTCCCGCGCCGAAGAGGCCGCGATGTTCTGGATCTCAAACCGCTGGAACTTCTGTTCGATGCGCTCGGCCAACACCGTCTGCACGGCTTCTTCAACCATCCGCGTGTTCCGCGGCGTATCGGTCACCACGATCACGCCCAGCTCATCCAGATACTGGATGCTCGCGCCCCCGGCCGCGGCCCCGCCCCTCGTCCCGATCAATCCCTGCACCAGCCCCGTCATCGCGCTGGGCTTGATCCCGGGGGTGCGGATGACCTTTGTCGGCGCAAGCGCGCCGCGGCTCGCCATGCTCGCCTGGATCGACCCCTTCGGCATCACCATGTGCACGCCGGAATCGTCCTGGATGATCGTGTAGTCCTTCTGCTCCATCAGCGTGAGCAGAAACGTCAGGACCTGGTCCTTCCTGAGCGTGATCGGGGTGTTGATCACCACCGTCTGGTTCGAGAGCCCGGAATCGGTGTACAGAAGCTGCAAGCCGAGCTCTTCCCGCACGAACTCGATCAGGTTCGCCAGATCCACGGGCTCCGCAAACGCTGTGAACTCGAACGTGTCATCCTCGCGCAGACCGCCGCCCTGACGCATCGCGTCGAGCATCTCCGCCCCGCGCTGCGACGCTTGCTGCGATGCCGGCTGTGCACCCGGCTGCCCGGTGCGGGGTGGTGTCGGTGCCGGCGGCTGAAGCCGCGGCCCCCCGGCTCGGGCGGGTGGAACAACCGGCTTGCTCTCCTGAGCAAGGCCAACAGTCGCTCCCGCGGCCATCGTCAGGGCCACGATGCACGCCGCCCGGCCAAGCCGACCGCCGAGCAGGCCAGAAACAGAAAATTGATCGCGCAACATGGCAGGCATCACGGAACTCCCTCGCTCGATCGCCACCCGGTTGAAGGGGTGCCGATCCGCAACTGTACCGCCCGGCCCACGCCGTGACGCCCTAAGCCGCTGCACAATACCACCCACCCGGGGTGGAGGATGCAGATTCGGCCGGAGCGCACGGAATCGCTGCCGCGCGGCGGCTCGTACCGCGGGTTTATCGGTTGCTCGGTCCAGTCACGCCGCGAAAACGGGGGACAAGAAGTTCGTGCGCAAGCCCCTACGCTCCGCCCTATGCGGATTGTCAGCCTTCTGCCCTCGGCGACGGAATGCCTTTTGGCGATCACCGGATCGCCGGCGAACCCCCGCGCCCAGCTTGTGGGCAGGTCTCACGAGTGTGACTTTCCGCCCTCCCCAGAGCTGGATCAGGTCCCAGTCCTGACCGCCGCGAAGACCCGCTTCGAGTCCTCCGCCCAGATCGATCAGGCGGTCACCGCCCAGCTTGCGACCGGAGAATCCCTCTACGCGCTGGATGCCGATCGGCTCGCGGCACTCAAGCCGGACCTCATCATCACGCAGGACCTGTGCAAGGTCTGCTCGATCGACCTGAACACCGTCCGCGGCATGGTTGCGCGCATGTCCCCCCAGCCTCGGGTGGTTTCCCTGAATCCCACAACTGTGGAAGCCGTTCTCGATGACATGCTCACGATCGGCCGCGAGATTGGCCTGGAAAGCGATGCCGCGGCCGCGGTCGGCGGGCTGCGGGAGCGGATGTACCGGGCCGAAGAATTCGTCACGCCGTTCGCCGCCGCGCCGATCGTGGCGTTCCTCGAATGGACCGACCCCCTCTTTGTCGGCGGGCACTGGACGCCGCAGCTCATCGAGCGGGCGGGCGGGCTCCACCCGCTGAACCCGACCGCCGCGCCGGAATCGGCGGGTGCCGCAGCGGGTCCGATCGGCCAGACGCTTCGGGCCGCGGGTCCATCGATCCGCGTCCCCGCGGAGGTCGTCGCGGCGATCCGGCCGGAGTGCGTGGTGGTCTGTCCGTGCGGGCTGCCGCTGGAGGATGCGTGGCGCGAGACGCAGTTGCTGGCGAAGCAGACGTGGTGGCGCGAGTTGCCGGCGGTCCGCGCGGGCAGGGTCGCGGTGGTCGATGGCAACCAGATGTTCAACCGTCCCGGGCCGCGGCTGGTGGATGCGTTTGAGTGGCTCGTGGGCTGGCTCAACGACCGGCCGGAGGTGATCCCGGCGGGGTTCCCTTGGCGGCGGTTTGAATCCCCGCGTTCATGATCGCCGGTAGGCTGTGCGCCGGGAGAGCTCGCGCGTGATCAAATACATCGGGTCCAAGCGAACGCTCGTGCCGGTCATCCTCGATGCCGTGCGAAGCGCATCAGGCGAAGCGCCGTGCACTGTGCTTGATCTCTTCTCCGGCACCTCCCGCATCGGTCACGCGCTCAAGCGCGAGGGCTACCGCGTCATCGCGAACGACCACAACGCCTACGCGGCGACGCTCGCCCGGTGCTACGTGCAGGCCGATGCGGAAGATGTGCTTGAAGATGCCGCGAAGTTGGTTGCCGAGTTCAACTCGCGCCTCCGCGGCGGGTGGAACGAGCCGGGGTATTTCACCCAGACCTTCTGCGAGCAGTCGCGGTTCTTCCAGCCCAAGAACGGCGCACGCATCGATGCGGTCCGCGAGGCCATCGCCGTCAAGTGCCTCGACCCAGAACTCGAAGCCGTCATGCTGGTCTCGCTGATGGAAGGCGCGGACCGCGTCGATTCCACAACCGGTCTGCAGATGGCGTACCTCAAGGAATGGTCGCCGCGCTCGCACAACGACCTCGAACTCCGCGTGCCCGATGTGCTGCCTCGCGCCGCCGCGGGCAAGGGCCTCGCCCTGAACATTGACGCATTCGACGCCGCGGCCGCAATCGAAGCCGACATCGCCTACATCGACCCGCCGTACAACCAACACTCGTACCTGGGCAACTACCACGTGTGGGAGTCGCTCATCCGCTGGGACAAGCCGGAGGTCTACGGCATCGCATGCAAGCGCATCGATGTGAAACAGCGGCAGAGCGTCTTCAACTCGCGGCCGAAGTTCGCGGCGTCATTTCGCGACCTGCTCGCATCCGTCCGCGCCCGCACGCTCATTGTCTCTTTCAGCGATGAGGGCTACCTCTCGCGCGAGCAACTCGAAGCCATGCTCGGCGAGCTCTGGGACGGGCAAGCGCAGGTGTCCGTTATTGAGAACGACTTCAAGCGCTACGTTGGGGCTCAGATCGGGATCTACAACCCGCAGGGGGAGAAGGTGGGCAGGGTGAGCCACGTGCGGAACAAGGAGTTCGTCTACGTGGTGTCTCGCGATAATGTGCGGGGTGAAACGATGACCTCCCACCGCTTCCAATCCGCGATCCAAAATCCAAAATCCAAAATCGTCACTTCCCCTTCTTCTTCCGGTCCTGCCTGAAGTCCGCCTTGCCCTTGTCCCGGCTCTTGCTCTTCTGCGACCGCCCCTTCGCGCCATCGCGCCCGTACTTGAAGTCCTTCCACTCCTTCTCCGTACGGGGCTTGGCGAAACCCAGCCCGCCGGCATCATCGCCGCCGCCCATCTTCAGCAGGCCCGCGAGCTTCTTATCTTTGCCCGCGCCGCGAGACTTCGGATCGGTGATCGCCAGGTCCAGCTTCCGCAGCGCAAGGTCCACCTGCGCGATCGTCACCTCGACCTTGTCGCCGATGTTGAACGACCGGCCCGACTGGTGCACCAGCGCGCCCGTCCGCGAATCGATCGACCACCGTCCGCCGTGCACACCGTGCGCGCCGGTCGGCAACTGCTCCACCGGCACCATCCCGTCGCACAGGTACTTGTCGAGCTGCACGAACGCGCCCCGGGGCGAGACGCCCGTGACCGTGCCCGGATAGCTGTCGCCAACATGGTTCGAGAGCAGTTGCAGCACAAGGAACTGCCGCAGGCTCCACTCCGCCGCGGCTGCGTTCTCCTCCATCCGCGAGCAGTGCCGGCCGATCTCAACCAGCTCATCCTGCTCGATCACCCCGCCCGCCGGGCCCATCTTCAGCAGCCGCTCGCCCATGATCTCCCGGTCGCGCTCGCTCCGCGGCGGGTTCTCCCCGTTGCTCGTCAGCTTCAGATACGCGGCGAGCGCACGGTGCACCGTCAGATCGGGGTACCGCCGGATCGGGCTGGTGAAGTGCGCGTACGCCTCGCTCGCCAGCGCGAAGTGCCCGATGAGCGCAGGCGAATACTCCGCCTTGGTCAGCGTGCGCAGCACGGCAAAGTGCACCGCCCGCGCTGCGCCCGTCCCCGCCGTCGCATCCAGCAGCGTCTGCAGCTCCTTGCGCGTCGGGTTTTTGGGGATCGAGAACCCCGCAACCTTGGCCATCGTCCGCAACTCGCCGACATCGCCGGGTGTCGGCTCGGGGTGCACGCGCCGCAGGAGCGGAACCTTCACGCCCTCAAAGAGCCGCGCGAGGACCTCGTTGGCCTCGACCATGAACATCTCGATGAGCGTGTGCGTGAACGCGTTATCTTCGGGCTGCGCATCCACGACGTGGCCTGCATCATCAAAGATCAGGTCCACTTCGGGCAGCTCAAGGTGGATCATCCCCGCCTCCCGCCGACGGCCGCGGATCGCCTTCGCGCACGCGTCCATCTCCCGCAACGTCTTGATCAACTGATCCGTGTACTTCGCCTCGGTCTTGGCGTGCTTGACGGCTTCCTTCAGGTCGCCATCGATCAGCGCCTGCGCCTCAAGATACGTCAGCCGCTTCACGCTCTTGATCGCTGTCGCCGCGACGCCGCTCTTGAGCAGCTTCCCGTTCGGCCCGTACTTCATGAACGCGCTCTTGCAGTAGCGCGTCACCCCTTCCGAAAGCGAGCAGATGCCGTTGCTCAGGACTTCCGGCAGCATCGGGATCACCAGCCGCGGCAGGTACACGCTGTTGCCGCGTTTGCGTGCCTCGACATCAAGATCCGTCCCCGGCGGGATGAAGTGCGCCACATCCGCGATGTGCACGCCCAGTTCCCACCCGCCATCCTCGGTCCGCGAGATCGAGATCGCGTCGTCATAGTCCTTCGCATCCGGCGGGTCGATCGTGATGATGTAGTCATCCCGCAGGTCGAGCCGGACCTTCTTGTCATACCCCTCCTGCTCAAGCCGCGCGACCTCTTCCTCGAACGCCGCGTTGGCCGAACGGGCCTGGTCGACACACGCACGCGGGAACTCCTGCGGCAGGTCATACGCCACGATCGTCGCCTGCGTCTCGACATCCGGCAGCCCCGCCTCGCCGAGCACCTTCACGATCACACCCTGGGCAAGCTCGTTGCCCTGCGGGTACTCCGTGATCTCGACGCTCACCTTGTCGCCGACTTTCGCGTTCTTGACCGTCGGGTCCTTCACGCTGATCGGCGCGGTCATCTCCCGCCCATCGGGCATCACAAGCCACAGCCCGCCGCGCTTCACCAGCTCGCCCGTGAAGTTCGATCGCTTCCTTGTCAGGACCTCGATGATCTCCCCGGAGATCTCTCGATCCCCGCGGCGGATTTCGCGGCGGATCGCCGCCAGGACGCGGTCGCCCGTCAGGGCATCACCAACAGCATCCGGCGGCACAAACACATCGCCCTCGCGATACTTCACATCCGTCACGATGAAGCCGAACCCGCGCGGGTTCTTCTTGAACACCCCCTCCACTTCCTCCGGCATCGATGGCAGGCGTACGCGCCCGTTCTGATCAAGGCCGATCTTCTTCTGCGAGGCAAGGTCTTCAACCGCGAGCCGGAACGCGTCGCGGTCATCATGCGGAATGCCGAGATCCTCGGCAAGGGTGTCAATGGTGGCCGCCACATACGTTTCGTGCTTGAGGTGGTCCAGGAGTCGTCGTTCGTATTTCAGAGACATGTCTTCTTTCTTTGCCGGTGCATCATGCACTCGGTCTTTCAATCAGGAATCGAGATCTTCTCGATGGATGTCCAGTCGGAAGGGTGTGCGCGGTGCCGGCGAAAGGTCGTCGCGCTGGTCCACGCCCGCCATGATGATCGGTACTCGACCTTGCCGGTGTTGCCGTGGACGTAGCAGCCCGCCAACAGACTCTCCGCCTTGCGGTACCTCAGGAACGAGTACCACTCGCCGACCAGTATCGCGTCCTTCGGCTCGACGCTGAGCCAAGTCGTTTCGTCCCGGGCTCCACGCGTAGCAAACTCCGGATCGCGTTTCACGCGATCGCTCGCCTGCTCGGCATTGAGCCGCAACGCGGAGGTCACCTGGACCCACTCTCGATCGGACTGAATGTAGATCCGTTCCCCCGTACACCCACCAAGAAGCGCCGCCACGATGGCGGCAACTGCGACAACTATAGGTCGGGTCGCAGCCGGGGGCATGTTTACACCTTTCGGGGGTGGAATCCATTTGTTTCTTGGTGGCACTGCACTCCAGAGCAGTACACGAGCAGCCCTCCGCAGCTTAGCCGCTGCGCCGCGTGCACCGCTCGATCGCCGAGACCACCAGCTTCGGGTCGATTCTGAAATCTCGCGGCAGCCGCGGAACGACCTCCGCGAGGCGGAGCAGGCCCCGCTCGTCAGCCCGCTCCAGAATGCCCAGTAGTCCGATCACGCTGAGGCCGGATTGCGCTGCCGTCTTCCGGGCATCCCGGTCATCGATCAGCACGGCCTCCGCACGAAGTTCAACGGCAAGGCTGATCGCGGCCGCCTCCCCTGCATGCAGTCTCGGATACGCGCCAACAGCACGGGGCTCGCGAACCTCCAACCAAGAGGGCCGTTGCCGCACGAAGTCGCGCACCGACGCCGGAGATGCGTCGCGCGTCAACTCCGTTTCAACCACGCGTGGAATGAGCACCCGCTGAAAGAGCGTCGCAAGCACCGATTCACAGTTGACGCGGATGAGTACGTTGATCGGCGAGCTGTCGGAGACGACCAGCATCACGCCGTCTTTCCGAGAACCCGATCAAGCGTTCGCCGATCCTCTTCAAGATCACTGATCGTGTAGTTCAGCGGCACATCCCGGTCGGCGAACCACTGGTTGATCTGCGACCGTTCCGTAAACCCAAGAACCCGCCCCGCCTCAGCGCTGGTCAGCCGACCTGTCCGATACCCCTCAATCACCAGAGCCTCCAGGGCCGCGCGGTCAAGATCACCCCCCCAGGCACGGCTGAGGGCCTGCGCCTGCTCATCCGGAATGTGCAGTTGAATGGTCATGTGGTTCTTGTGAACTCTAGCCCCGCCGCCGACCCGAACGCTCCAACGCGCTCCGGCACAAGCCGGATCAGTGCGCGTTTGTGTACTTGCGCAATGTCTCGGTAAACGGCCGCGGCGTCAATCCAAGGTCCTTCTTCGCCTTGGTCCAGTCCGCCGTGCTGTCCTCGATCGCCATCAGCGCCTGGCCTTCATCAAACGGCAGCAAACTGCCCAGCCCCACCGCCGCGGCTGCCTTCGCGGCCATCGCCGCGTGCTCGCCCGGCACGAACCACGTCCCCATCTTCTTGTTCGTCCCCGGAACCACATCGCGGATCGTTTCGCTGAGCGAACGCCAGTCGAGCACTTCCGAGCCCGTCAGGTTGTAGATCTCGCCGATCGAATCCGGCCGCACGAGCGACTCGGCAAACGCATACGCGACATCCTCGACCGCGACCGGCTGCACCTTCGCCGGCTCCCAGTCACCAAACCGCATCAGCACGCGACGGTCCTCTTCCGCCCGCACAAAGTACGGGATGAAGAAGAACGGAGCCTTTTCCCCCGATGCGATCTCCGTCAGCATCGTGATGAACTCGCTGTCCTGCCCGTGGATGAGCGACGGACGGAAGATCGTCCAGTCGAGCCCGCTCCGCCGCACGGTCTGCTCCGCCGCCCACTTGGTCTTCTGATACTGCGACCGCCCCTCGGCCCCGACACCCAGCGCGGACATCTGCACATACCGCCTGATCCCCGCCCGTTTCGCAGCCTCGATCGCGGCGTGCGTCGCCTGCACGTGCATCCGCTCGAAGGTCTGCGGCTTGCCATTCCCGCCGCGAACCTCGCGGATGATCCCCACCAGGTGCACCACCGCCGTCGCCCCCTTGCACAGCTGATCGAGCGCTCCCGTATCGCACACATCGCCCGCGAACCAGTCGGCACTCCCGCCCCCGGGCAGCCCCCGCGCCTTGGCGACATCTGCCGCGATCTCGCCGACGCGACGATCGATGTCCTTCACGTGCTTGAGGTTCCTCGCCAGCCCCCGAACGCGCCACCCCCGGGCCAGCATCTCGCCGACGACCCACCGGCCGACAAACCCGCTCGCGCCCGTCACCGCAACCGTCATGCTCTGCGTCATAGGGCGATAGCCTAAGGGGGCGTCGCAGGAACGGCAAACCCCACACCCCGTACAATGCACCAATGGAATCCCTCCTCGCCCAGTCCGGCGGTGGCAACACCAACTACATCCAGATCATCATCTGGGGGATCCTGATCTCTATCAGCATCATCAGTTGGTTGGTGAAGCTGATCGCCCAGAAGCGGGAGGAAGCCAAAATCCGCGCTGCCAAGCGGGCCCGCGAGGATGATGCCCTCCGCACCGGTCGCACCGCCGAAGGCTCGCCACTCATCCAGGCCCCCGCCCCTGTCGCCGCGGCCGGGCCAGCCTCGCACGATGATGCCCGCCGCCGCCTCCAGGAAATCGCCCAGCGCCGCCGCGCTGAGCTCGAGCAGATGTCCCGGTCCGGCCCCGCTCCCGCCGTGCCCCAGCGCCCCGGTCAGGCCGCACCGTCGCGACCGCCGGTCGCACCCGCCTCGCGCCCTTTCCAGCCCCGGCCCATCACCCCGGCGGGCCAGCCGGTTCCTCGGCCCCAGGCGACTCAGCCCCAGCGCGCCAAGCCCGCCCAGCGCCAGGAACAACGCAAGCAGAAGAAACAGCAGTCCGCTCGCCCTCCGCAGCGCCAGCCGGAAAGCCCAACCCTCGCCGAGAAGTTGCTGCAAGGGCCGGCCGCTTCGACCGGCGCATATGCCATCGCTCCTCAGCCTCTGGCGCCCATCGCGCCGCTCGCACCCAGCGCGCCCGGCAGTGTCGCGGTCGCTCGCGGCACGCGCGTCTCCATCGATCGCGCCACCACGCCCGAAGCGATCGCCTCCCTCCGCAAGGCGCTGGTACTCGCGGAGATTCTCGCCCCGCCGGTCTCGATGAGGCCCGATACAGATGGCGCAACCGCAAGCCCGCTCATGCAGCGCGCCGGCTAGCGTGCCTCCCCGCCACCTCCCGCGGCGGCCGCCGTCGTTTCCACAAGAAGCCACGACTCCGCGTTGTTGCGGATCGCCACCCCAAAGACCATCGTCTTCTCGCGACGCCGCTCGCTGATGATGCCGATCCCCGGCACAACCCAGATCTCCGTCTCGTTGTGGACCCGGCTCGCTCCCAGATCGGCATCAAACGAACTCGTCAGTTTCCACGCGTCAAACTCCCCCGCGGGTGTTGAGACACGCCACGACCCAATGCACGTGGATGTATCGCGCACCGTCCCCTTCGCGCGGACCCTGCCCCGATCGCCGAGCGGATGCACGACCATTCTGCCCTCGTTCGTCACGGTGGCGGAGGTCTCGACGTTCGCGGGCAGCACCACCAGCGGCGGGTCGAACACCACTTCGACGCCCTCCGCATGGTTGATCTCCTCGGCAAGCACAATCGCGCCATCTTCGCGCACAAGAAGCTTCTGCTCGCGGATCAGCTTCTCCTCACCTCCATCAACCAAGAGCCGTTGCTGCTGATACACCTCCTCTCCGCCGGAGGGCATCGGTCCGCGCTTGATGATGAGCTTCCGCTGCCCTCCCTCCCCCTCCATGAACACGCTCTGGCCCGTGCCATCCGCCCGAAGGTCCGCGCCGCTGCACGCACCCAGTTGCACCGGGCCGATCTCTGCAAGCGACCCCGCGGCGGTCGCCTTCTCCGATGCCGCGCACCCCGCCAGCATCAGCAGCCCCAGGGCGGCAACGCACGCCCCGATCCCCTTCGCTAGACTTGACACGATGTCGGAACGTCGAACACGCATGCGCGGCTCCTCTCGTCCACGGCAAACTGCCCTCGCGGCGGTACTTCCGCTCGCGCTCCTTGCGCCCGCCGGGTGCATCGACCCCGACACGCGACGGACCATGGCCGACAACGACAGTATCCTCGCGCCGATCTTCTCCCAACCAACCCCAGTCGATGCCGCACGCTGGGCGATCGACCCCTACGACGCCGACAAGCGCGCCCGCGGCACGAATCTGCTCGCAAACGCCCCCTTCGGCGGAGGCGACCCCTACCTCCGGATGTACCGACAGCACCTCTCCGATGAGGGTCCCCTCGTGCGGGCCGTTTCGGTGCGTGCCCTTGGCATGCACGGCACCCCGGACGATGTCTCCCGCATCCTTCCCCTCACACGGGATCCCGAGGATCAGGTGCGATTCGAAAGTGTCCGGGCCCTGCAGCGTCTCCACAACCCCGACGCAATCGAGCGGCTGATCGAGTTGCTCCAGCCCGGCACCGAAGCGGATGCCGCGATCCGGGCCGAAGCCGCATGCGCCCTCGGCCAATATGCTCAGCCTCGCGTGCTTCAGGCGCTGATCGCCGTGCTGTCGGATGACGATCTGATCGTCGTCGCCAACGCCCACGATTCCCTGGTCACGCTCACCGGGCAAGAACAGCTCCCCGAGGACCGCCGCGTCTGGGTCGAGTGGTCCCGAAGCACCGAAACCCCCTTCGCCGCCCGCCGCGACTACATGTACCCGGTGTTTTCTCGCGACAAGCGGTGGCTCGACTACGTGCCTTTCATGCCCCCGGTCCCCAATGAGATCTCCGGCAAGCCCGCCGGCATGACGGGTTGATCACGCCCGACCGCAACCTCGGTGCCCTCCCCCGCTCTCGGGGTTGAAGTGCTCCGCCAATCAAGCCGAAAGCCTACCGGACTCACCTTGGAGGATGCCGGTGCGCGCACTTCGATCGGATGGCCAGTCCGTCCAGATGACTTCGGATTCTCCCGACCCTTCCCTTGAACCGGGGGACGGACTGGTGCAGCCCACCCGCGTGCTCCTCACCCCCGCCGATGGCGGCAGCCCTGCTTCCGGTTCGCGCTCCGGGCACACGGGGGTGCTCGGCCACCTGTTTACGGGAATTGTTCGCCAAGTCAACATTCCCAAGGACGCCCCCGCCTCCATCGCCCAGCGCCGAAGCCTCTTGGGCCGCCGAGTCGTGGTGTCGCCGGTTGTTGCCTGCGGCCACTGCGATCTCTGCCGAGGCGGGCTCCCGGCCCACTGCCGCAGCCGCACGGTCGCCGGCATCAGCGGCCGCGACGGTGGCTGCGCCGAACTTGTCGCAATGCCCCTCGCGAACCTTCACCCGATCCCCGATTCGCTCCCCGACGATCGCGCGGTCTTCGCCCCGCTGGTCGCCTCGGCCCTGCACACCGCCCACATGCTCCGCGCCGAGGCCCGGGCCTATGTCACCGTGCTCGGCGATTCGATCCTCGCCATGCTCTCCGCCCAGTGCCTTGCAGGGCTGAACAAGTCCGTCCGCCTGCTCACCGACCACCCGGATTCGAGCAGAATCTGCGAGCAATGGGGCGTCAAGCACCGCCCGCTCAACGACCCCGGCCGCAGGCAGGATCAGGATGCCGTGGTCGATTGCACCGGCACCTCCGCCGGGCTTCGTCTCGCGATGCAGCTCACCAAGCCGCGGGGCATCATCATGCTCAAGTCCTCCCTCGCCGATGTGCCGTACCCCGCCGGCAAGCCCTTCCCCGAGGCAACCGACGCCTGGGCTTCGGGTGTGGACCTGACGCCGATCGTGTCAAACGAACTCCAGCTCATCGGCTCGCGCGAAGGCCCCCTGCCCGAGGCCATCGCCGTCCTCACCGCCGGTACGATCGACACCCTCCCGCTCATCGGACGCCGGTTCAGGCTCGACCAGGGACCGGCGGCCATGGCCGCGGCCGCCCTCGGCGGACCCTTGGGGATCCTTATTGAGGACTTGGGCAAGGCGATGGCGAAGGCCGCCTAGCGGAACGTTTCGCCTCCCCGTGCGTCCAATCCGGTATAGAAACATGGTGGTTTCATCCCTCGGCCCGTACACACGGGCGATGGTTCCGGTCATAATGCGCACACCCTGATCGCGGCAACCGCCTCAGGTGCGTCGTTCGACGAGTCCCTTGCTGGAGCGTGACATGAAGATTGCGTCCGTCCTGACTACCGCAGCGATCCTTGCCCTCGCCTCGCCGAGCCTCGCCCAAACCGTCCGCCTGGAGGGAACCGGCGAGCGGCGCAAGCAGATGGATGCCATGCAGCTCCAGCCCTTCGCCTCCAATCTGTGGGGCGAGCTCAGCGAGTGGTCCGGCACACCCATCACCGCCGATTCGACGCAGGGCAAGGTGGTCGTGATCGTCTCCTGGTCCGGCTGGTACCGCGCCACGCACGCCGCCGTCCGCAAGGCTGAGTCTCTGCACAAGCAGCACGCCGACAAGGGCCTGGTCGTCGTCGGTGTCCACAACCCGCGCGAGTTCGCGGGCGCCGCGGCCGCCGCACAGTCGCTCGGTGTCACGTTCCCCTACGCCGCCGATGCCAAGGGCGACTTCCGCAACGCCTTGAAGATCGATCAGGACCCCGACTTTTACATCATCGATCGCGCCGGGCAGCTGCGCTACGCCGATGTCGAGACCGACTCGGTCGAAGTCGCCGTCAAGGCGCTGCTGGCCGAAACCGCCGAGGCCGCCGGCTCGATCCTCGGCGACCGCGCGGCCCGCGAGGCCGCGGCGGAACGCGAGCGGATGCGCATCCGCGACGTGTCCGGACGCGTCAAGCCGGGCGAAGCGCCCACCGTCCAGTTCGAAGTCCCCGAGCCCGATGTCTACAAGACCAAGAAGTGGCCGCAGCTGGCCAAGAGCCGCGGCCAGTTCACCGAGTTCGATCAGCTCGTCGACAAGATCAACAAGGGCGAGGGCGTGATCAACTTCCCGGAAGAGGGCTGGGTTTCGCCGCGCCCCGACACCAAGGGCAAGATCACGATCGTCTACCTCATCGACCCGCGCTGGCGGCAGATGATCGACATCATCTCCACCATGAACCGGGTACAGGACATCTACGAGCGCGATGCCGTCGTCGTCGCCGGCATCCTCCGCCCGCAGGACCTCGGCCAGAACGCCGACGAAGCCACCGCGCGAGCCGAGTTTGAAGCGCGTGTTCAGCGCGTCGTCGACTCGATCAAGGTCAATCGCCAGATGAACCACGCCTTCACCACCGGGCCGATGACCTCGGACCTCTGGCCCAACGGGGTCATCCCGGCCTTCGGGACCGTCTCCGACCTCGCCGTCACATTCCTCATCACCTCCGATGGTGTCGTTCGCTGGACCGATCACCCCAACGGCGACCTCTTCCACTCAACGATGTCCCGCCTCATCTCCCTGGACCCCGGCGTCCAGGCGCGTCGCAAGGCCGAGGATGCCGCGGCCAAGTCCAAGTGATCCCCCGCCGCCGCCCGTTCCCACGCGCAAACAACCGACACCATCCCCGGAGTCATCGCATGATCCGCACACCCATGGCCGTCCTGCTCGCCTCTCTCGCCCTCGCGTCACCGCTTCTGGCACAAGAGGTCAAGCCCGAGGGACGCGGCGCGTATCGCGACAAGATGGATGCGATGCAGGGCACGGCCTTCGACCACTCCTCATGGAGCATGCTGAGCGGCTGGATGGGCGCTCAGCCGTTCACCGCCGAGAGCCTCAAGGACAAGGTTGTCTGCATCGTCACGTGGGCGAGCTGGAACAACGGCTCCTCGCGTGCCCTGCAGGAAGCTCAGAAGGCTGCGACCGCCTACGGCGACAAGGGCCTGATCGTCATCGGCGTGCACGATCGCAACGGCTGGGATCAGGCCGCGCAAACCGTCGGCAGCAACAAGGTCACCTTCCCGGTCGCGCACGATGAATCCGGCGGGTTCCTCAAGAAGCTCGGCCCCGATGCCCACCCGGACATCTTCATCATCGACCGCGCGGGCAATGTCCGCTACGCGGACATCATGACCGACTCGATCGATGCCGCCGTCAAGCAGCTCACCGCCGAGACCGCAGACCAGGCCGTCCAGGCCGCCTCCGCGCCCAAGCCCGAGCCCGCGGCCGCACCCGCCCCCCGTGGCAAGTCCGGCAAGTTCGTCGCGCCCCCCGCTTCGGCCTACGCCGCCGCAAAGTGGCCCGCGAAGAACTCCGGCCGCATCAGCGCCAAGGACATGCAGGGCAAGCAACTCCCCGGCGGCGGCCTCGGCGAAGAGAAGTACCTCACCCCGAAGCCCGACCGCGAAGGCAAAGTCACCGTCATCGACTTCTGGGCAACCTGGTGCGGGCCGTGCATCGCCGCGATGCCCGAGCTCGACAAGCTGCAGAAGGAATACAAGGACGATGTCGTCGTTCTCGGCCTCAGCTCCGAGGCCGAGTCCAAGGTCTCCGGGTTCCTCAAGTCCAAGAAGCACGAGTATTCCCAGGCGATCGATCTCAACGGCCGTCTCAACAACGCCATGGGCGTCCAGGGAATCCCGCACATCGCCGTGCTCTCTTCCGACGGCGTCGTGCGGTGGCAGGGCCACCCGATGGACCCGGGCTTCCGCGCCTCGATCAAGACACTCCTTGATGTCGATCCCGGCGTCAAGGCCCGCCGCGAGTCGGAGAAGAAGGGCTGAATAGTCCCCTCTTCCACATCGTCCTGCACGAGCCGGAGATCCCCAACAACACCGGCAACATCGGCCGCACCTGCATCGCGTGCGGCTGCGCCCTGCACCTCGTGCACCCGCTCGGCTTCGATACCTCCGAGAAAGCCTGCCGCCGCGCAGGCCTGGACTACTGGCCCCGGCTTCAACCCACCGAGCACGCGAGCTGGCCCGCGTACCGCGCTGCCGCGCCCGCCGCACGATCCTGGGTCTTCACCACCAAGGCCACTCGACCCGCCTGGGATGCGGACTTCCGCCGCGGCGATCACTTCATCTTCGGCAAGGAAACCCGCGGCCTGCCCGACTCCATCCTCGCCGAGCATCCCGATCAGCTCCTCACCTTCCCCATGGTGCCCGGCGAGCGATCGCTGAACCTCGCAACCGCGGTCTGCGCGGCGGTCTACGAGGGCATCCGACAGTGCATCGCCCGCGGCGACGCGTCACTCGCGAGCGATGGCCGATTGCGGATCGATCCCCTCCCCACACGCTGAGCACGTTACACTCTCAGCCGATGAACCGAACCGCCCGCCACTGCCCCGCCAAGTGCTTCATCGGCCTCGCGCTGCTTGCCGCGGCGACTTCATTCACCGGTTGCGCCAAGCCGCTGCTCTCCCCCACCGAGGAGCGAACCCCGTACGACCGATACGACGCCGTGCGCCACCGCCACGCGCCCCAGTACATCGAGGACGAGTACGGACGCCGCCAGCCCAACCTCCGCGGCCGGCTCGAACCGCGCGAGTGATCACACCACCTGGATGCTCGCCACCGTCGTGTCGTCGGCGAGAGAATCGGGCGTCTGCGAGTAGTCCCGCACAGACTTGAACAGCCCCGCCACATCCTCGTTCACACTCCCGCACGCCACCAGCGCATGGATCGCCCGCTCCAGCCCGTACAGCCCCTCGGGCCCGGGCTGCTCCACCACGCCGTCGCTGAACAGCACCACCCTGCTCTCAGGTGTGATCTCCAGCCGCTCGGCCGAGTAGACAAAGTCCTTGTCAATCCCTAGAGGGATCCCCCCCGCCGTCTCGATGCGCTCCACGGGCCTGCCGGGTGTGATGCACAACCAATGACCGTGCCCCGCATCCACAAAGCTCACCGAGCGGTCGCTTGAATCAAAGATCCCCAACCACAGCGAGATGAACTTGTTCGCGGCGGAGTGCTGCGAGATGTACGCGTTCACCTCCGTCACCGCCTTCGCCGCATCGTTGTGCACCTTCAGCGAGGCGTTCAGGTGCGTCTGCGCTGTCGCCATCAGGATCGCCGCCCCGATCCCCTTCCCCGCCACATCGCCCAGGAAGATCGCCACACGCCCACCGCCAAGGTCCACCACATCAAACAAGTCACCGGCGACAAACCGGCCCGACTGCTGCCGAACCGCGTACCGCACCGAGGCGATCTGCCCCTCATCCGGCGGCATGATCAGCCGCTGCGCCTCCTGCGCCGTCTGCAGATCCCGGAGCAGGTCTCGCTGGCGTTCCTCCAGCTCGCGCGCGTTGATGTTCCCCAGCGACATCGCGCACATCTTCGCCACCGCCTGACAGAACGCCGCCGCATCGTGCTGCACCACCGTCCGGCCCATGCCCGGGCGGCCCCCGCCCGTCTCCCCCGCCCGCGAATCCAGGTACAGATACGCCGCAACGCCCGTACCGATCACCACAGGCGCGCACAGCGCGGTCTGAATCCCCAGCCGCATGATGCTCTCCCCCGCGTTCATCGGCGAATCCGCCGTCATCCGGACCATCTCCCCCGAGCGCGCCGCCGCGATCAACGACCGGCTGAACGTCGCATCCGCGGCCTTCTCTCCGCCCTTGGCGCGCGTGAGATCGACCTCGCCGAGCACCTTCACCTCGGCCCCCTCCCCCCCCGCCTCCTC
>JAEYUO010000117.1 GCA_023432465.1 Planctomycetota bacterium
GAGGTACATTGACTCTGTGGTACTCCGCGACCGGGACTTGAACGGTGGGGGCGGGTGGACGGGCGCCGGCGATGGCACGCTGGAGGAGGGCACGGTGCCGGGCACTTCCATCGAAGCAGGAGCACGAGATCGTCGCGCGGCGATACGGAGCGAAGAGCACGGGTCTCGCATCGAAGACTCAGCGGGAGCCGTGGCACTTCGGGCAGGGAGGGTCGGAGTGACCGTGCCACCTGCCGCGAAGACGTGAGGTGGGAACATGAGCATCGGTCAAAGTAGAGTTCATCATAGACGATATGTAGTTGTGTGCGGGGTTGTATTCGTTGGAAGTGCGGCGATTGGGCTAATGACGTGGCGTTGTCCTCTTCGTACAGTAGATCAAGTCATCGACAGATATGGCGATCCGGTAGCAATTGCCGACAATGTTCAAATTGTTGTCGTACAGCGGGGCGATATCTCAATGACTGAACTTCATATTGCTGGGCTAGATTCCTTCGATCGCATGCGCGTGAATGACGATGCAATCATGCTCTTTACTCGGCATGGTTATGCTGCTGCAATGATAAAGGATGCGTTGGAGAACAGTTCGACGGACGTGTGGAATAGGCCTATTTCATTGTTCCCGGAGTGTGAGTTGCAAGTTGTCAAGATTGGACGGCAGCAAGATGTGGTTTCGAGTGAGACTTTGTTTATCCGAATGATGCGGCTTCTCCAGTAGCGCGAGCGCGGTTGATGCGACGCGGGCAGTAGTTGAGACTGGAGGAATCTCCTTGCTCTAACGGCTCGCTGAACATCCGCTCGCGTAGCCGGTTCATGTCGAGGTGTCGCCGTGTGCCCTACTTCGTGCTTGCGACACGGCGGAGACTCGCGGCCAACGGCCGAAAGCGCGGCCACGGATGGGCACGGATTCGGAGGAGTTCAACACGAAGGGCGCGAAGGCCACGAAGGGGCGAGAGTGAGGGAGTGAGGGAGTTGTGTGCCGCGGCGGGCGGAGGTAGATTGAGTTGATGAACTCGAAGGCAAAGAGCACGGGCCCCGCATCGAAGACTCAGCGGGACCCGTGGCACTTCAAGGCAAAGAAGGAGTGCTGGTTGTGCCACCCGCCGATCGACGTTGAGAGGATGAGAGACACAATGAGAGATGATATCATGAGGAACACAAGATGATTCGGTCTCGATTGTTGCTCGTGGTGTTCGTGGCGATCTTGCTGCTGTGTGTGACATCAATAATTGTATGGATTATTGTATCAAACAAGTCTGGTGATTCGTATATGTCAGGAGCAACATTTGAGGAGGCTGTGCGAGATGGCTTCGTTCCGACTGCATTTGCTCAATCAGTAACCGTCGACGATAGTAATGGCCAATCCGTCTTGCATTTGAGCGATTATCATATGAGTGTGTCGCCGACCGGTGCTTGGCCATGTCCGATTTGGGCAATAATGGTAGGAATGAATTCGCAGAGTGCCGCATACATAGTTACTACGACAGAGTTGGTGCAGATAAGACCATCAATGAGGACTCATACGTACGAACTTGATCCCATATCTAATGAAGAGTTCGTGCTTCTTAAGTGTGACAATGCTGGGATCATTGTCGAGTCCAGAGTTGTTCGGCCGCGCAAGTTAATGCTGACTCCCGGGCAGTAGTTATTATTACTGATCCCTGTAAATATGCAGGACACATTTGTGACGCGATGCTGAAGACGCGGCTGAATGTGTGGCATGACCAGATACAGTCCAAGGGTGGACCTGAAGCAGCGAGACGAGCGTTGAATGGAGGCGGTGAGGCGGCTGTGTGCTGGGGAGTCGGCATCGGTGGTGGCTGCGGATCTTGGGATCGCGTGCAACACGGTGTATACGGGGGCGTGCCTGGCGGTAGCGTGTGGGTAGAGAGACTACGAGCAAGCCTCGCGGAACCAGGGTAAGGTGCCCCGGGGGCCGCGAAGAACAGGAGGCTTGCCATGCTGCAAGTCGGACAGGATGTGCACCCCCCCACAAGAGGTCGACGGCCGTGTGCGTGCTTGATGAGCTTGGTCGCGAGCGGGAGCATCGGAACGTCAAGGGTCACCCGCGGGTGACGATCGAGTTTCTGCGGGGCCTGCAGGAGCCGTTGATAACGTCCTGAACTGTGCGCACTTTGACAAAGAGGGCTCTCCCGCGGGAAGGTGGTGATGTGCAAGCACCCCTTCAAGGAGAGAGCCCATTGATTGCGTGCTGAGGGGCGAAGAATGCAGGAAGGAAATGCAGTGGCCTCGCCGGCCCGGCTTGAAGGCAAAGGCAAGGAAGAGAAGAGGAAGGGGTGCTGGGACGGTGTCGCCCGCTTCGGGGCTTGTGCGGAAATGCGTCCGTGACCCGGGGCTGCCGCCCCCCCCCGGTGGGCTCGTGACGTGGCCCGCTCCGCGGGCGGGATAAAGCACCGGCGGGAGGCGGAGGGCGGAGGCGCGGGTTGGGGGTATGTTGCACCGTGGGTGGTTGCGGCGCTCCCTCGCCTCCCATTTGCGCTCGGGCCTGGGATGAGCCGGGTTAGTGCTCGGGCCTCGGAGACGACACATGGGTATCGATGGCAGAGAGCGCACCATGCGAGCGGCGCGCCCCCGCCCCCCCCATCGACCGCGGGGGTTCCGCAAAGGCAAGAGGTGCCCCCTCAGTCTCGCTGCGCAAAGCCTCGCTCGACAGCTCCCCGTGAGGGAGCTTCGGAAGAGCGCGGGCGCGGGGCAAGACAAAGACCCCTCACCTGTCGCTGCGCGACATCCTCTCCCCGTTTCAAAGCAAACGGGGAGAGGGCGCTTGAAACCAAAGACCTCTCACCTGCCCCCCCTCCCGGTGCGATCGGGCCTCGGATGAACGTGCGTGAAAGGCCGGGATCCGCCGAATCACTTCCCTCGATCCCCTCCCCTCGGTTCCTCCCTATATTGCCCCATGCCCGAGAGAGACCAAACCCTCCACGCCGCCGCCCGCATCCACCCCATCGAGGTCGCCCCAGTGGGGGGCGCTCCGGTCGGGGGCACGGGGACGCCGCGGCAGCGTTTTGCGGTCAATGCCGTGCCGTTTGAGTCCCCGGTGTGGGACGTGATGCACGGGGCGCAGCGGCAGGAGATCAAGATCCACGAGCACGGGTTTGTCGCGCTTGTGGATGCGATGCCGCGGCTGGTGCCGGAGGGCCAGACCGCCGATGCGGCGATTGTTCAGGCCGCGAGGGTCTCGTATGGGCAGGGGACGAAGAAGGTGAACGAGGACCGCGGGCTGATCCGGTATCTCCTGCGGCACCGGCACACCACGCCGTTTGAGATGGTGGAGTTCAAGTTCCACATCGCGATGCCGATCTTCATCGCGCGGCAGTGGATCCGCCACCGGACGGCGAACGTGAACGAGTACTCGGCGCGCTACTCGGTCGTGCCCGACACGTTCTATCGCCCCTCGGCCGAGAGCGTGCGCAAGCAGAGCAAGAGTAACCGTCAGGGCGGGGCGGAGCTGTTCGGCCCCGAGGAGCACGTGACGGCGGAGGCGTTCCTGAAGTATCTCGACGATGCCGAGTCGCTCTATCAGCGCTATGAGCAGTTGCTGGAGGCCGGCGTCTCGCGGGAGCTTGCGCGCATCGGCCTGCCCGTGTCGGCGTATACGCAGTGGTACTGGAAGTGCGACCTGCACAACACGCTCCGCTTTCTTTCGCTGCGCATGGACCCGCATGCGCAGGAAGAGATCCGCATCTATGCCGAGGCGATGTACCAGTTGCTTGAGCCCATCGTGCCGCTGACGATCGAGGCCTTCCGCGACTACGAGATGGACAGCATCCGGCTGACGCGGCTGGAGATCGAGGCGCTTCGCGCTGAACGCGCGGCGGGCGGAAGTGGGGGGGGCGAGCTCGCCACGGACAACAAGCGCGAGCAGGACGAGTGGCGCGCGAAGCGCGAGCGCCTGGGCTTCTGACTGCGGTTTTGCGGCCGCGGCGTCCGAGGAAGATTGCCCGGCGGAATTTCTCCGCTCGGGCATCAGTACATCTTCCGGTTGTCGGCCCCGGACACCGTGCCGCGCGTGGTTGTGTCAAGAGCTTGAGGAGTCTGATTCCTTACAGTATGCGAACAGCATGAGAAGTGTTTCCACCGGTGTCCGATGCGTGCGGCCGGTGCTTCACGGGTTGATGTCACCTGAACAGGTTGATTCTGCGCGCGGATGTGTCGGCGTACCACGCCCGCCGCGTTTCCCGGTACTCTTGTCCGTTCCCGTTCAAGCCCTCCGTCCCCGTCCCCGTCCCCCCAATAGCCACTCGGAGTCACATACCTTGTTTCACCGCCCCCCCCGCCCCTCCCGCACCCCCCTCACCCCCCGCTCGCTTGTCGCCGCGGCCGCTCTGACCGCGGTCGGCCTGTGCTCGTTTGCCAGCGCGGATGTCTCGCCCAACGCCGCGATGCTCCGGTACCCGGACATCTCCGGGGATTCGATCGCGTTTGTGTATTCGAACGATCTGTGGTTGGTGCCGCGGTCGGGCGGTGTGGCGGTGCCGCTGGCGAGTCCGCCGGGTCTGGAGCAGAACCCGCGGTTCAGCGCGGATGGCAAGACCATTGCGTTTGTCGGCAACTACGACGGCAACCGCGATCTGTACACGCTGCCGATCGCCGGCGGCGTGCCGACGCGCGTGACGCACCACCCCGGTGGGGAGATGCTGGCGGATTGGACACCCGACGGCAAGCTGCTGTTTATCTCCAGCTCGATGGCGGGCCTGGGTCGTCAGTCGCAGCTGTATGTCACATCCGCCGAGGGCGGCATGCCGGAGAAGCTCCCGGTTCCGTACGGCGGGTTCGGCGCGATCTCCGCCGACGGCACGTGGCTCGCGTACACGCTGCACTCGACCGACACGCGCACCTGGAAGCGTTATCGCGGCGGCATGGCCACCGATGTCTGGCTGTTCAATCTCAAGGACAAGACCAGCAAGCGCATCACGGACTGGGAGGGCACCGACACCATCCCGATGTGGGCCCCGGGCGATTCGTCCGTGGTGTACTACCTGTCTGATCAAGGTCCGGAGCATCGGCTGAACATCTGGACGTATGAGGTGGCTTCGGGCGCGCGGAAGCAGATCACCAACTTCGCCGAAGATGATGTGCGCTGGCCGGCGATCGGGCCGGGCGCGGGGAACACCGGCGGGAGCATCGTCTTCCAGCTTGGCTCCAAGCTCATGGTTCTCGACCTTGCGTCGGCGCAGTCCACGGAGGTCAAGGTGACGATCCCCGGCGATCGTCCGAAGATCAAGCCGCGGAGCACGAATCCGTCGAGCCTGACCTCCGGCGGCACGATCTCTCCCACGGGCAAGCGCGTGGTCCTGGAGGCCCGCGGCGAGCTGTGGTCACTGCCCGCCAAGGACGGTGTGACACGCAACCTCACACGCACCAGCGGCTTCGCGGAGCGCGATCCGTCGTGGTCGCCCGATGGGAGGTGGATTGCGTACTTCTCCGATGAGCCCGGCGAGTACGAGCTTTACATCCGCCCGGCCGACAGCCGCCCCGCGCCCGATGACAAGGCGAAGAAGGATGAGCCCGCGCCGATTCCTTCTGCGTGGTCGGATGCCGAGCCGCGGAAGCTCACGAGCCTTGGCGAGGGCTTCCGGTATGCGCCCAACTGGTCCCCCGACTCAAAGTACATCGCGTTCTATGACCAGAACGGACGGATGTACCTCACGACCGTCGAGACGGGCGAGACGAAGGAGTTCGACAAGGATCCCTGGATGGGCCGCCCGGCGTTCTCCTGGTCGCATGATTCCAACTGGATCACCTACGACCGCGCCGACAAGGACAACTCCAACGGCTGCATCTGGATCTACAACGTCAAGTCCGGCGAGAAGACCCAGGTCACCAGCAACATGTTCGATTCCGGCACGCCTGCGTTTGACCGCAAGGGCGACTGGCTCTTCTTCAACTCCAAGCGGTCGGTGACCTCGCCGCGATACTCCGACATCGATGCGACGTTCGTGTATACCGACTCCGCCGTCGTGCTGATGGTCCCGCTGCGGAAGGACATCAAGAGCCCGTGGATGCCCAAGAGCGACGAGGAGGTCATCAAGAAGGATGACGCGAAGAAGGACGATGCGAAGGACGGAGAGAAGAAGGAGAACGGCGATAAGCCCGCCGCGGCCGATGACGGCGTCTCCGGCACGTGGCAGGGGACCGCTTCGGGTGGAGAACTGCCGCCCGGCGGCATCCCGATCACCATGAAGCTCACGGTCGCGGCCGATGGCAAGCTCACGGGCACCGTGTCGTCGGTCATGGGTGAGCACGCGGGCTCGGGAACGTGGAACAAGGATTCCGGCGAGTTCGAGTTGGTTGCGAGCGTCGGCGATGCCGCGGTCACGCTCCGGGGCACGCTGAAGAACGGTGAGGGTTCGGGCACGTGGACCGTCAACGACCAGACCGGCGACTGGTCCGCCAAGCGCGAGCAGCCTGCCGCGGCGGCCTCCGACGACAAGAAGCCCGAGGACAAGAAGCCGGCCGAGAAGAAGGACGACAAGAAGGAGCTCAAGATCGACTTCGACGGGTTCGAGGCCCGCGCGATCCAGCTTCCTCTCACGCCGGGTTCGTTCAACCGGATGATGGTCGCCGAAGGCGACAAGCTCATCTTCGGCCGCACGGGCGGGCGCGGCGGGAGCGGCGAGGCCGGTATCCGCATCTACAACTACAAGGACGATGACAAGGAAGAGAAGGCCGTCGGCGCGTTCGGCGGATTCGACCTCTCCGCGGATGGCAAGAAGCTCATCGTCATGCGCGGCTCCTCCGTCAGCGTTGTCGATGCATCGGCCGGCGGGAAGTCGCAGGCTGTCTCCACCGGCGCGATGATGATGACCATCGAGCCACGCGAAGAATGGAAGCAGATCTTCAACGACGCGTGGCGTCTGCAGCGCGACTTCTTCTATGAGTCCACGCTTCATGGTGTGAACTGGGACCGCATGCGTGCCCACTATGGCTCGATGATCGACGACTGCTCCTCGCGTGAGGATGTCGCCTGGGTCCTGGGCGAGATGATCTCCGAGCTCAACATCGGCCACGCCTACATCCAGGGCGTCGGCGATGGCGACAGCCAGCCCAGCCAGAACGTCGGCCTGCTCGGGTGCGACTTCGAGCTCGATCGTTCGGGCGCGGAGCCCGCGTACAAGATCAGCCGCATCATCCGCGGCGGGACGTGGGATTCCGATGCCGTCGGCCCGCTCTCGATGCCCGGGGTTGATGTCAACGAGGGGGACTACCTGCTGGAGGTTGACGGTGTGCCGCTGGATACCTCCAAGGACCCGTGGGCCGCGTTCATCGGCATGGCCGGGCGCACGACCTACCTGACGGTCTCCAGCAAGCCCACGCTCGATGACACCGCCCGGCTGGTCCTGGTGCAGCCGATCGGCAACGAGGCCGGCCTCCGCTTCCGCGCGTGGATCGAGGCCAACCGCAAGTATGTTGAGGAGCGGTCCGGCGGCAAGGTCGGTTACATCTACGTTCCCGACACGGGTGTGGGCGGGCAGTCGGAGCTGTTCCGCCAGTTCTTCGGGCAGCGGCACAAGCAGGCCCTGATCATCGACGAGCGGTGGAACGGCGGCGGCCAGCTCCCGCACCGCTTCATCGAACTGCTCAACCGCCCCATCACCAACTACTGGGCGCGGCGCGATGGCGAGTCGTGGCCCTCGCCCGATCCGTCGCACCAGGGCCCCAAGTGCATGCTCATCAACGGGCTCGCGGGTTCCGGCGGCGACATGTTCCCCTGGCTCTTCCGTTTCCACGGGCTCGGCAAGCTCATCGGCACGCGCACCTGGGGCGGGCTGGTGGGGATCTCCGGCAATCCGCGGTTCATCGACGGCGGCAGCATGAGCGTCCCGACCTTCGGCTTCTACAAGCTCGATGGCAACTGGGGTGTCGAGGGGCACGGTGTTGATCCGGACATCGAAGTCATCGACGACCCCGCGCTGATGTGGAACGGCGGTGACCCGCAGCTTGATGCCGGCATCGACCAGATGCTCGGCGAGATCCCGACCAAGGCGTTCAAGCCGCCGGTCAAGCCCGCCGGCCCCGACCGCTCGGGCATGGGCCTCCCGGATTCTGACAAGTAACCCACTCCCCACCGGCCGCCTTAACGGGCGGCCTGTGACTTTCATGGACGGTGCTTCTGCATCTCCTCCCATGGGGAGAAGAAATCGCCAAGTCTGGTATGCACCTGGACAAAGCGTGGGCAGTGCCCAACGCCGTGAACTCAAGCGACTCGCTTCCTGGTGTTTGGGTTTTCGCCCTTTGGGCGCTTGGTCGACCGATGGCCCAAGGGGCCAAAGGCAACAAGCCCTTACCTTCAAGTGGCTGAAGCCACTCGCAACGACCGATGGTCCAAGGGGCCAAAGGCAACAAGCCCTTACCTTCAAGTGGCTGAGGCCACTCGCAACGACCGATGGTCCAAGGGGCCAAAGGCAACAAGCCCTTACCTTTGAGTGGCTGAAGCCACTCGCAACGACCGATGGCCCAAGGGGCGATAGCCGAAAGCAGTGAAGAACCCAGGAGCGAGTGTTTGAGCTCACGGCCCTCGGCGTCACGCTACGCTGCCGCCATGTCCGCCCCGCTCACACCCGATCCAGAACACACCGCCCGCCTCGACCTGGCCATTCGCCTCGGCGATGATGCCCGCGCGATCGCCATGAAGCACTTTGACGCCGCGGGCGTCAAGTTCGATGACAAGTCCGACGGCTCACCTGTCACCATCGCCGACCGCACGATCGAAGAGCATCTGCGCACGCGCATCGAGCGCGAGTTCCCTGATGACGGCATCATCGGCGAGGAGTTCGGCACTCGCGATTCCCGCTCCGGCTACACCTGGGTGATCGACCCGATCGATGGCACCCGCGCGTATGCCCGTGGCATCCCGATCTTCTCCACACTCATCGCCGTGATGCACGGCGGTCGCGCCGTCGCTGGGTATGCCTCCATGCCGGTGTGGAACGAATCCGTCTACGCCGTTCGGGGGGGCGGCGGGGGATGCACGTGGGTTCCCGCGGGCGGCGAGCCACGCCCCGCGCGTGTCTCAGCGCAGACCGATCTTTCCAAGGCGCTCGTCGAGACGATCCAGCCGCACGGCTACCTTGAGGTCGGTGAGTACTCCGCGTTTGAGCGCCTCGCCCGCGCCGCCTGGCGCACCCGCGGCTGGAACGATGCCTACGCGTACATCCTGTGCGCCACCGGCCGCGTCGATGCCGCGGTGGACCTGAGCATCAAGATCTGGGACATCGCGCCGTTCCAGGTGATCATGGAAGAAGCAGGGGGGCTGCTCACCGATTGGCGCGGAAACGCCTCACCGATTCCCACCGAGCGTGTCCTGCTCAGCAACCCGCACCTGCACCGTGGGCTTTGCAGCACACTCTGCCCATGACCGGATTCGGACCTGCTTCTCAATCCAAAATCCGCAATCCACAATCCAAACTCCGCCCTCACCCCACCAATCCCTTGATCCCGCCCTTTCGCCGCGCTTGTTCGTATCTGCGGAGGGAATCCTCGATGATCGCGTGCGCGGTCTCGGCGGGCAGGATGTCCTCCACCGCGACATCCTTGCCTTCGAGCATCTTGTAGTCTTCGAAGAACTGCTTGAGCATCTTGAAGATGTGCTTGGGGAAGTTGCTCGCCAGCCGGAACTCCGAGTAGATCGGGTCGGCCTCCAGCACCGCGATGATCTTGTGATCGGGGTCTCCCTGATCGATCATCGACATCATGCCCACAGCGCGCGCGTGGCAGATGCACAGCGGGGGGATCGGCTCGGTGCAGTACACCAGCACATCCAGCGGGTCATCATCCTCGGCGAGCGTCTGCGGGATGAACCCGTAGTTGGCCGGGTAGTACACCGCGCTCGACAGCACGCGGTCGAGCTTGATCAGCCCCGAACCTTTGTCGAGCTCGAACTTCAGGTTCGAGCCCCGGGGGATCTCGATGATCGCCTTGAACTGTCCGGGGAGATCTCCGCTCTCGGTGCCGGGGGTGACGTCGTGCCAGGGGTGGATCATGCGGGCAGGGTAGGGGGAGCGATGTCGGAAGTGGGAGGTCGGATGCCGGATGGCCGCCGGGTTCGAGGTGTGTCGCGAGCGTCCCTGACAGGCGATTTCCCGCAATCCACGATCCAAAATCCGCGATCCAGAATCTCCTGTATCCTCCCCCCATGCTCAAGCTCGACTATGCCAACTGTCTGGCCGACCGCGTCGGTTCTCACGGCCTGGACCCCGACCTGCTGCACCCCGCCGGTGCGCCGGCGAAGGCGATCGCCGCGGCGACCAAGAAGCTCAACTCCACGCGCGGCACCGGCTGGGAACGCTGGCGCGACCTGCACCGCGACCCGATGCGGGCGGACCACATCCGCGAGGTCCTCAAGCTCGTGCAGCGATTCTCGGCAACCGGCGGCGGGTGTGAGAACCTGGTCGTGCTGGGCATCGGGGGGTCGGCCCTGGGCAACATCGCGCTGCAGGCCGCGCTCAACCCGCCCACCCACAACCTGCTGCCCGCGGGCAAGCGAAACGGGCCGCGGCTGTTTGTGGTGGACAATGTCGATCCGGCGTACTTCGGCTCGGTGATCGATTGCTGCCTCGCTACCGACCCGAAGCTGGAGCGCACGGTGTTCAACGTGGTCTCCAAGAGCGGGGAGACCGCCGAGACGGCGGCCCAGTTCATGATCATCCGGGATCTTCTGAAGAAGCACGGCCGCAAGGGCGCGGACCACGTTGTCGCCGTGACCGACCCTGCCAAGGGGACGATGCGGAAGATCTGCGATGCCGAGGGGTATGCCACGCTCCCCGTCCCCGATGGCGTGGGCGGCAGGTTCAGCGTGCTCTCGCCGGTGGGCCTGTTCTCTGCGGCGATGTGCGGGATCGACATTCACGCGCTGGTGGATGGCGCGGCGAGCATGGATGAGCCGACCACGCGCGAGCAGCTCGACAAGAACCCGGCGGCGATGCTGGCGTTTTTGCTGATCGAGCTCGGGACGCGCAAGGGCAAGACCAATCACGTGATGATGCCCTACGCCAACCAGCTTTACCTGATGGCGGACTGGTATCGGCAGTTGTGGGCCGAATCGCTGGGGAAGAAGGCCGCGCTCAACGGGGACACCGTGTATGCGGGCTTCACTCCCGTCAAGGCTCTGGGCACGACCGACCAGCACTCGCAGGTGCAACTGTACCGGGAGGGGCCGAACGACAAGGTGATCATGTTCCTGGAGGTCGACGACTTTGGGCCGCATCAGGGGCTGACGATCCCGAAGGGTCTGGGCGTCGAGGCGCTCAGCTATCTGGAGGGCCGCACGATGTCGGAGCTTCTCACCGCCGAGAAGCGTGCAACGGAGTACGCCCTGCTGGAATCGCAGCGCCCCAACCTGACCATCCGCTTCCCGAAGGTGGATGCCGCGCACGTCGGGCAGATCATCTACCTGTGGGAGATGGTGACGGCGTATGCCGGACTGCTGCTGAGCATCGATGCCTATGACCAGCCCGCCGTCGAACTTGGCAAGCAGGCGACGTTTGGGCTCATGGGCCGGGCGGGCTTTGAGAAGCACCTGAAGGCGGTGAACGCGGCACTTGCGCCGCACAGCCGCACCATCGCCGGGTGAGCGTATTGTTCCGGCATGCCCATCTACGAGTACGTCTGCGAGCAGGACGGCACGCGCATCGAACTCCTCCGGCCGATGTCCGAGGCCGATGCACCGGTGAATGATCCCCAGAACAAGGGGAGATTGTTTACTCGCGCGGTGACCGCTCCGAACGCCAAGACCTCCGGCGGTGGTGGTGCCGGGGTATCCCTTGGTGCGTGCTGCCCGTGCGGGAAGAACGCGGGCGGGTGTGGCGGCGGGCGGGCCTGAGGGGGCCTTGGCACGCGGCTTGAGTTGTTCCCTCCGAAGAGACGGAGGGCATCAACCGCATGTGTTTCACCGATACCCCGACAATCACAGATGAAACCGCATCGATCCCTGCCGCGGTGCTTGAGCGCGTGCCGCGGGATCAGGCCCTGGGTCTGCGCCTGATTGCGCTTGCCCGCGCAGCGGCCGCGCTGCATATGGCGCAGATCTCGCCATCTGGCAGTGAGAATCCGGGAGCGTTGATCCCAGAAAGTGGGGGTCAATGAACTACGGCTATGCAGTCGGGGCGTCAGGTGTGTTGGCGGCGATGCACCGCCAGGATGTCGCCGCGAACAACCTTGCGAATGTGACCACGACCGGGTTCAAGGTCGATTGGGGCTCGACCGTTCCGCGCGAGGCGGCGAGGGTGGAGGACGGGCTGTACAACCTGCCGTCGAACAAGCTGCTGGAGCACCTGGGTGCGGGCGTGCTGCTGGCACCGACGCGGACGGTGTTCGGGCAGGGCGAGATCGAGCAGACGGGCAAGCCGCTAGATGTCGCCATCCGGGGCGACGGATTCCTGGCGGTGGGCGGGGATGGGTCGGGTGGTGATGCCGGCGTGCGCTACACCCGTGATGGACGGATGACACTAGATCCGCGGGGCATGCTGGTGAGTGTGACGGACGGAAGCCCGGTTCTGGATGCGCAGAACAACACGATCCACCTGAACCCGGGGCAGAAGATCACGATTGATGGGGACGGCGCGATCCGTCAGGGAGGGCGTGAGGTCGCCCGATTAGGGTTTGTCGATTTTGCGGATCGGGCCGCGCTGCGGAAGGCGGGCGCGAGCCGGTTTGAACTTGCGCCCGGGGCGCAGGGGTCTCGCACGGCCGCGACGGGATCGATCGTGCAGGAGGCGATCGAGGGCTCGGCGGTGGATCCGATCTCGGCGATGATGGCGGTGCAGAACGCGGCGAACGCGGTGAGCGCGAGCCTCCGCATGATGTCGATGCACGATGAGTTGACCGGCCGGGCGATCTCGCAGCTCGGCCGCGTAGTTTGATTGATTTTGAGGGATGCCCGGGTGCGCACCCGTTACGCAGAGGAACATGACCGATGGCGATTATCTCTCTTCAGTCCGCCGCATCCGGCTTGTCGGCGCTCAACACCGCGCTGGATGTGATTGCGAACAACCTTGCGAACGTGAATACGGCGGGGTTCAAGTCCAGCCGCGCGAACTTTCAGGACCTGCTGTACATCGAGCAGTCGCAGCCGGGCGTTCGGAACGCCAACGGCGACCAGCGTCCGACGGGTTTGCAGGTCGGTCTGGGCGTGAAGGTGTCGGGGACGGAGTATGACTTCACGGCGGGCAACCCGATCAAGGGCAACAAGCTGGATATCTATGTGCAGGGGAACGGCTTCCTGCGGGTGGAGGTCGAGGACTCCCGGAGCCCCAGCGGTGTGGCGTACACGCGGGCGGGTCAGCTTGCGCTGAACTCCGATGGGGAGCTTGTGCTGGCGACCGATCAGGGCCGCCGCATCGCCGACGGGATCACGATCGATGGTGATGTTGAGGATGTGCAGATTGACTCGAGCGGGCGCGTGCTGATCAAGCGTCCGGGCGTGGCCGAACTTGAGGAGGCGGGGCAACTCACGGTGGCGAACTTCGTGAACCCGTGGGGGCTGTCATCGCTGGGTGAGAACCTGTTCGCCGACACCGATGCGAGCGGGCCGCCCATCGAGGGCAACCCGGGGGAGGATTCGTTCGGCACGATCCTGCAGGGGTATTACGAGGGGTCGAATGTCGATCCGACTACAGAGCTGATCAACATGATCCGGGTGCAGCGGGCGTTTGAGATGAACTCCAACACCATCCGTGCTGCCGACGAGGTGCTGCGCTCGGTCGCTCAGCTCCGACGCTGATTCAGAGGCGGAGTGATCATGATGCAGAAGCGATTTGAGATCCTGAGACGGCTTCCCCTGCTGCTTGCGGTGGTGCTTATCGCGGTTGGCGGCGGAGCCGGAAGGCAGGCCGCGGCCCAGACCACGGTGACACTGAACCTGTCGGCGCGGATGAGCGCGGCCGATGCGCCCGTGACGCTGGCGGGGATCGCGCGGCTTGAGGGGCCGGAGGCGGGCCGATTCGGCGAGGTGGTGGTGCTGGAGCGGGCGGATGCGAAGCCGGCGGTTTCGCTGGCGGATGTCCGAGCGACGCTTCAGGCTGCGGGGGCAAACTTCGGAACGCTCACGCTGCGTGGATCGAGCTGCCGGATCGAGCTGCCCGGGGCGGCTCCGGCGGCGGCGAAGCCCGCGATGGAGCGTTCGAAGGGTGGCCCGGACTTTGAGGTTGTCGACATTGATGGGCCGCCGACGATCCGGACGGCGATCGCGCGGCGGCTGGCGGCGATGCACGGTGTTGCTCACGATGCGATCCAACTCGCGTTTGACGAGAAGGACCGGGCGACGCTGGCCACGCCGCACAGCGACCGCCAGACCGTGCATGTGCAGCCCGCGGCTTCGGCATCCTCATCGCGGGTGCCGCTGCGCATCAGCGTGTATGTGGGGGATCGGGTGATTGCGGACTACCGGCTGACGGCGGACATTCTGCTGCGGCGGGAGGTGCTTGTCGCGACGCGCGAGATCGAGCGGCGCGAGCTGATCTCGGATCCTGATGTGCGGCTTGAGCCGAGGTGGATTCCGCCCGGAGAGAACCCGCCGGACCGGGGGGCGGTCGTGGGCTCGGAGGCCCGTGCGCGGATCAAGGAGGGGTCCACCTTCAAGTCCAATGCCGTGGAATCGCCGGTGTTGATCCGGCGCGGCGATGTTGTGTACGTGGAGTGCCTTTCGGGCTCGATGGTTGTGCGGGCGCGTGCGAAGGCCCTGGGCGCCGGGCGGGAGGGGGAGACGATCGCCTTCCAGATGGATGGCGCGGACGACTCGTTCATGGCGCGTGTTGCGGGTCGGGGACGCGCGGTGATGCTCGCGGTTGCCGCGTTTGACGGGCAGGCTCGTGTGGATGAGGTTCGACGGTAGGGCCCAGCGCGGAGTGGAGGGTGGCGACAGGAGGCAGCAGGATGCGACGAGGAACACGAGTGGCCGGAGTTGTTGCCGGCACGGGGCTGGCGATCTGTGCGCACGCACATGCCCAGAGCCTGTTTGAGCGGCGGGACCCGATGGCCCCTGCCGCACCGGCGACGAGCCCGAGCGGGGACCCGGCGGGATCGCCGAGTGCACCTGCTGCGAATCCGGCACCGGCCCAGCCTGCTCCCAAGGCGGCCGCGGGACCGATGTCGCTTCAGGATGTGAGCCTGTTTGCCGTGACCCCGCCCGAGCCGAGGAAGTGGGCCAAGCACGACATCGTCGAGGTGATTGTGAACCGCTCGAGCGTGGAGAAGTTCGAGCAGACGCTGGACACGAAGAAGGACTATGACCTGAGCGCGGAGCTGCGAGAGTTCCCGTCGGTCCGAAACCTGCTTGAGATGCAGCTTCGCAACGGGGACTCGACGGGGCTTCCGGTCGGAGTCGATGTGACCGCCGGGAACAAGTTCAAGGGGGACGGTGAGTATGAGCGGAAGGACCAGATCACGACACGTCTCTCGGCGATCGTTGTTGATGTGAAGCCCAACGGGACGCTGGTGCTGGAGGCCAGGGACTCGCACCAGTCGGGTGAAGAGGTGAAGACGATGGTGCTCTCGGGGGTGTGCCGCTCGGAGGACATCACCAAGAACAACACGATCCAGTCGAGCCAGCTTGCCAACTTCCTGATGCGGATCGAGCACGAGGGGCAGGTGAAGAAGGCGGGCGAGAAGGGGTTCATTCCCCGGATCCTGGAAGCGATCTTCAACTTCTAGGCCGAGGCCGCGCGGGCGACTGTGGGCGGTTCGCGGCGATGTGGCTGCGCCCGGCGTGAGGCGGGGCGGGTGGGGGTCTGCGCGCGGCGTTGCATGCGGCGCCGGCGAGCGCGCGGCATGGCGTTCGCTCTGGGTCAGGCATGCACTCCATGCGGCACATTCACGCGTTGTTCTTGCGCACGATGGCATCGCTTGCGGCGGTGGTTGCGCTTGTCGGTGTGACCGCTGCGCAGCCTGCGGGGAACGCGGGCGGGGCGGCGTTCGTGGGCGGTGCGCCGGGCGTGCAGCCGGCGGCGGCAGGGCGGCCGCGGCGAGACAATCCGGCGACGAGTATCCAGGACTTCGTGCGTCTGGAGGGCCAGGCGGCATCGCAGCTCCGCGGGATCGGGCTTGTCAACGGCCTGAAGAACACGGGGGACTCGGGGAGCGACCTGACGCTGGCGTATCCGCTGGCGGAGATGTATCGCAACAACGGGATCACGCTCCCGGATGTGAGGGCACTGAGCAAGTCCAAGTCCGTCGCGCTGGTCAATCTGTGGTGCGAGATCCCGGAAGAGGGCGGGCGGCGGGGGGACAAGTTCGATGTCTTTGTGAGCGTCTCGCACTCGGCGAGCAGCCTCCGCGGGGGGATGCTGCTGATCTCGCCGCTGGTTGGCCCGTTCAAGGGCGACCCTGTGTATGCGTTTGCGGCGGGGCCGCTGGAACTGGAGAGCACGGACATCCCGACGGTGGCCCGGATTCGCGGCGGAGCGCAGCTGGTTGAGGACATCCGGATGCAGAAGCCGGGGAACACCTTCAACCTGGTTGTGCGGCCGTATTTCCGGTCATACTCCACGACTCGGATGCTGGCCAGCGAGATCAACGGCATCACGGCGGATCTGGAGTCGGTGGAGGCGGTCGATCCGATCGCGACGGCACTGGATGACATGACGGTGCGGGTTGAGATCCCACGGCACGAGCAGGCCAACTCGGCCAACTTCATCGCATCCGTGCTGACCAAGCGGTTCAGCCCGACGCTGATGGATCTGCCGGCGCAGGTCGTGGTGAATGAGCGGGCGGGGACGATCATCATTACCGGGGATGTGGAGGTCTCGGCGGTGACCGTGGGTTCGGACCTGCTGACGGTGACGACGGTGACCCCGCCGCCGGTCCCGACGCCGCAGACTCCGCTTGTCGATCGGACCAATGTCACGGACTTCGGTTCGACGTCCTCGAACGCGGATCGTGCCCGCATTCAGGACCTTCTGCAGGCCTTCAGGCAACTGAACGTGCCGGCGCGGCAACAGATCCAGATTCTCGCCCAGATCAATGCGACGGGCCGGCTGCATGCACGGTTCATCCGCGAGTGAGTCCTCTTCGAGCTCCACCCATGACAACGCTGATCTCGCCATCCATGCCGCGGCTCCGACCCGAAGGGTTCGGCGCGATGGGCGCGGAGGGGGTTCAGGCGGACCGGCAGAGGGAGTTTGCAGCGATCCTGTCTCGGCGGGTGGAAAGACCGGGCGCGGAGCGGGGGACAGCGCGGGAGCAGGCCGAGGATGCGGCGCGTCAGCTTGTGTCGATCACGCTGGTGCAGCCGCTGCTTGCGCAGCTGCGAGAGACGAGCCAGGCCGCGCCGCCGTTCGCGCCGTCGTCCGCGGAGCGTCAGTTCCGCGCGATGTCGGATGCACAACTTGCGCAGAGCATCGTCAAAGCGGCAAACTTCCCGCTGGTGGACCAGTTGGCACGGCAAATGCTTGCGAAGCTGGAGGGCGGATCGCCGGGAGCGACCGCCGCGGACAAGGAGGTCCAGCCATGAACCGGATTGCCCCGCAGCCAAGGCCAGCGCCGATGGACCCGGCCCGCGCGCTCGAGGAGCTTGATGCGGCGGTTCGAGACTTGATCGCGGAGCACGAGCGTCTGATTGTCGCGGTGGAGTTCCAGCGGTCGGCGGTGGCGAGGGCGGACGGGAAGGGGCTGAATGAGGCGATCATCCAGCAGGGTGAAAGCGCCCAGCGGATCGCGCAGATCGAGCGACGGCGCATCGCGGCGGTGGCCGCGCTCTCCGGCCCTGCGAAGGCGGGGAGCCGGACAAGCCCGGGCCAGATGCGCCTGACGGAGCTTGCGGCGACACTTCCGGAGCCGGCGCGTGGGCGGCTGCTGGAATCCGCGGGGCTTCTCAAGGCGGTGCTGGAGCAGCTTCACCGGGAGTATGAAGTGCTGAGGGATGCGGCGGGCCAACTGGCCTCGCATCTTGAGGGGATCACCCGGCAGGTGTACGCCAAGCTTTCGCACACAGGCGCGTATGCACGGTCCGGCTCGCTTCGAGCGCCGGTGCAGGTTGTTTCGTCCCTGGACATCCGCAGCTGACCCGGAGCACGTATGGGCCTCACCGGCGCGTTTCAGATCGGTCGCTCCGCACTCTCCGCCAGTTCGCTGGCGTTGCAGGTGACGGGCAACAACCTCGCCAACGCGGCGACGCCGGGGTATTCGCGCCAGCTCGTGGGCTTCTCGGGGATCGGCGACACGCGGTATGGCGGGTTCCTGACGGGCGGCGGGGTGCGGGTGACGGGGATCAACCGGCAGATTGATGCCGCGCTGCAGGCCCGGCACTGGGCGGGCATCTCGGCGCAGGCGAACGCGGGTGTCGATTATCAGGTGCTTTCACAGCTTGAATCCACGCTGAATGAGCTGACCGACAACGACCTGTCCAGTGAGTTCGGCCGGTTCTTCGACTCGTGGAGCGAGCTGGCCAACAGCCCGGATCGCCAGGGTGCACGGTCGCTGGTGGTTCAACAGGGGCAGACACTCGCCACGAGCATCCGCTCGCTGCGGAGCGATCTGATCGCGACGCGGAATCAGATCGACCAGCGGTTGGCTTCTACGGTGCAGCAGGCCGACAGCATGTTGTCGCAGATCGCGGACCTCAATCGAGCGATCCTGGATGCCGAGGGGGGCGGGGCGGGCGGCGACGCGAACAATCTGCGCGATCAGCGCGACCAGCTGGTCGCGGGTCTCTCCTCGCTGATGGACGTCTCCGTGGTGGAGCAGCCCTCGGGCGCGATTGATGTGCTCATTGGTTCCACCCCGGTGGTGCTCGGGACGACCAGCCGCGGCCTGGAGCTGCGTCGGGTGACCAACGGCGACCAGCTCGATGTCTCGGTGCAGGTGCGGGCGGATGAGACGCAGGTGCAGATCACATCGGGCGCGATCGCGGGGTACCTTGGGCAGCGGAACTCGACGATTGATGAGACGATCTCGAAGCTTGATTCGATCGCGTCTCAGTTGATCTTCCAGGTCAATCGCGTGCACTCCGTCGGGCGTGGTCCGGAGGCGTTCACGTCGCTTGCGGGTTCGTTCCGCGTGCCGACGGCCGATCAGACCCGCTCGTTGAATGACCCGGCTAACACGACGTTTGCCAGCCTCCCGTTCGCCGCGAACAGCGGCGGATTTGATGTAACGGTGACGAACGCCGCGACTGGCGAGTCGCAGACGGTTCGTATCAACGTGGACCTCGACGGGCTCGACAGCACGGGCGCGGCGGGATTTGGCGACGATACGTCGGTCGCTTCGCTCGCGGCGGATCTGAACGGGATCGCGAACGTGACGGCGTCGGTGAACGTGGATGGGACGCTGAACATTCAGGCGGCGGCGGGGTACACGTTTGAGTTTGCCGAGGACACGTCGGGTGTTCTCGCGGTGCTGGGGGTGAATACCTACTTCACCGGTACCGGCGCGGCGGACATCGGCGTGCGTCAGGCGTTGATGGACAATCCGCAACTGCTGGCGCACGGGACATCGGTGAACGGGGAGTTCACGGACAACGGGGCCGCGCTGGGGATGCTGGGTGTTCGCGACTTGCCTGTGGCGGCTTTGGGCGGCCGATCGGTGACCGATGCCTGGCTGGATACCGCTTCGACGGTTGGCGCCCGGGCGGATTCGGCGAGGAACAAGTCCAGCGCGGCGACGCTTGTTCGGCAGAGCCTTGAGGCGCAGGCGGCCTCGGTTTCGGGCGTTTCGATCGATGAGGAATCGATCAACCTGCTGAACTATCAGCGCCAGTATCAGGGCGCAGCGAGGTTCATTTCCGTCATTGACCAACTGACCCAGGAGTTGCTCGCGATCGTGTAAGCCGGGACCGAGAACCGGCGGCGGCCGAGACTTCAGGAAGCACCACCCTTCGAGATTCGAACACACCCGTGTCCACCATTCCCTCCAACATCTCCCGTGTTCCGACACTGCTCTCCTCGCAGGTGTTGCTGGCACAGCTGAACCGGACTAACCTTGGCCTGTTCCAAGTCCAGGACCAGATGGCGACGGGGAAGCTGATCAACCGGTTCTCGGATGACTCGATCGGGGCATCGGCGATCAGTGTCTTGCAGGCGCGGCTTGCGCGCGGCGAACAGCGGCTGCAGAACCTCACCCAGGCGGATGGCACCCTGGGCGTGCTGGACTCCGCGATCGGGGATGCGGCGGGTCTGCTGGATGAGGCCCGGACGATCGCGTCGAGCCAGATCGGTTCGGGATCGGATACGGAGACGCGGAACGCCCAGGCGGTCGTCATCGACGGCCTGATCCGCCAGATGTTCCAACTCGCCAACCGGCAGACCAACGGTCTGCACATCTTCGGAGGTTCCACGCCGACCCAAGCGCCGTTTGTCGAGATGCCCGGCTTCGGCGGATTCCGGTACGTGGCATCGGGGAACGGGTTGAGGGCTGATCTGGACTCGGCGGCGGATGTCCCCATCACGCTGGGCGGGGACAACGCCATCGGCGCAACATCTGCGCGAGTTCGCGCATCTCGCGACCTGGACCCTGTGCTGACGCCGCAGACGCGGCTTGCGGATGTTCGAGGTGGACGCGGACTGGGTGTTGCCCCGGGCACGATCGAGTTTTCGTTTGACGGCGGGCCGACTGCGCAGATCGACCTGACCGGTGTCGAGGATGTCGAAGATGTGCTGGCGGCGGTGACTGCCGCGATCCGCCAGTATGAGACTGATAATGGCGTGACGATCCTGGGTCCTGGCGGCGTGTCGGTCTCCGGGGGCGGGATCTCGATCGATGTGGTGCCGGGCCCCCCGGACCCGCAGTTGAGCTTTGCCGACGTCACCAGCGGAACCACCGCGCAGGATCTGGGGCTGAGCCAGGCTGCCTTCGAAGCGACCGCGGCGGTCGGGGCGGACCTTGACCCCCGTCTGACGCGATTGACACCGCTGTCGGCGGTTTCGGGGCTGACGCTGCCGATGGATGGGATCCGCATCAAGTTCACGCTTGGTTCGAACACGAGCGTTCGAGAGGTGGACCTGTCGTCGGCTCAGACGATCGATGATGTGCGGGCGCTGATCGAGACGGCTGCACCGGGCGTGCGCGTGCGAGTCGGCGCCGATGGCCGCGGCATCGACATTGTCAACGAAATCTCGGGACCGTCGATGAGCATCGAGGAGGTGTCGGGGGCTCCGAACACGGCCACGGAGTTGGGAGTTCGCTCGCTGGATCTGACGACAGCGCTCTCGGCGTTCAACGATGGCCGCGGCGTGAGCATTAACCATGGGGCGGTCGATCCGGTGACGGGTCTGCCGGATCCGGCCCGGGACATTGATTTTCGGATCACGCTGGGGAGCGGTCAGGCGTTCGATGTGGACCTGCGTCCGGCGGACATGGTGAGCGTGGAGACGGTGCTCGCCCGGATTAATGAGGCGTTCTCTGACGCTTTGCTCCAGCCCCCGATTGAGGCGGGGTCGCCGCCTCTCGCGGCCGGGGACTTCCTGGCGACGCTCACTGATGGGGCTAACGGCATCACGTTCACGCAATCGCCCGGGCAGGCGGCCGGGGGCGGGATCGATGTGAAGGGCAGGAACAACTCGGGCGCGGCGGAGGATTTGGGTCTTCTGACCGGCAGTTACGACGCGGCGAGCGCAAGTTTCATCGCGCAAGACCGCGCGACGGTGCGTGTGGACAGCATCTTCACGGCGTTGATCGAACTGCGCGAGTCTCTGCGGAGCGACAGCAGCTCTGGCATCACTCTTGCTGGAGAGCGACTTGAGGCGGCGGTGAATCGCATCGGCGAGACCCGTGCGCTGGTGGGCGTGCATGCGAGCCGGGTTGCCCGGGCGATCACGCGGCTGGAGGACTCGCAGCTCAACGATGAGAAGCTGCGTTCGCAGTGGCAGGACCTTGATTACGCGGAAGCGGCGACGAGATTCACGATGCTCCAGACGCAGCTTCAGGCGGCCTTGACAGCGGGATCGCAGATCAACAGTCTCAGTTTGCTGGACTTCATTCGGTAGGAACGAGAACAGGAAGGCTCGACCGAGCCTTGAGAATCGCCCACCCGCCCCGGCCGCGGGACACGGGCACAAACGACAGGACGTCTCCCGGCGAGTGTCGCCGGGTCTGGTCCGGAGGACTGGCCGGGGATTGCGGAGTGCAACCATGCACGTACGGACGACGAGATTCGGAACCGTTGAAATCGCGGAGGACCGCGTGATCACGTTTCCCAAGGGCGTACTGGGATTCGCCGACTACCGGCGATTCTGCCTGCTCGAGCCCGCAGAGGACTCGGCGTTCTTCTGGCTCCAGTCATTGGACGACCCGTCACTGGCGTTTGTGGTGACGGACCCATCGTTCTTTGTTCCGGACTATTCAGTGCCGGTTCGACAGGAGCAGATGGGCGACCTGGGCCTGGCGAAGCTCGAGGATGCGCAGGTGTTTGTGATCGTGAACAAGATCGACCAGACCTTGACGGGCAACCTTCAGGGCCCGCTGGTGATCAACACGGTTACCCGCTCCGGCGAGCAGCTCGTGCTCGCGGAGAAGCGGTGGCAGATCCGGCACCCGCTGGTGTCCGTCGGCAAGACCGCCGCGGCCCCGCGTGCCATGTCAGCCTGAGCCGAAGCGACCAGCGATTGCCCCGCGCATATACGGGGCAGGGGGTGGGGGCGGAGATGCCCGTTCACGGATGAACGGGCGCGTGATGTCCCGGCGTAGGGACATCCACCGAGGAAGGAGCCGATCCATGCTGGTCCTTTCCCGTCAGCGCGATGAGACGATCATGATTGGCGACGATGTGGAAATCACCGTCGTCGACATCCGGGGGGACAAAGTCCGCCTCGGGATCAACGCGCCGACGCGTATCGCCGTGCACCGCAAAGAGGTCTACGAGGCCATCAAGGCCGAGAATCAGCGCGCCGCCCAGCTCACGGGCGCCGATGCCGACCTCCTGCGACGCCGGCTCACATCGTCCGCCGGAGCATCCGGCGGGATCCCGCCCCGTCCGCACCTGGCCCCGTCGGCCCGTGTGCGACACACCGACAACCCTTCGCTCCCGGGCCACGGCTTCGGGGATGCGAAGACCGCCTGACTGATCATCGTGGCTCCGAGCGGATGCTCGGGCCGACCGCCTCTTACGCACGCCACCTCGGCCTCAATCACGGAGGATTGCCATGGCGAGGATCAACTCGAACGTTCCCAGCCTTATCGCCCGAACGAACCTCGGGCGCGCCAACCAGGACCTGGAAGTCAGGCTCCAACGGTTGGCAACTGGGCTCAAGATCAACCGCGGAGCCGACAACCCAGCAGGGTTGATCATCTCGGAGCGACTGCGCTCGGAGGTGTCGGGCCTCAACCAGGCCGTGAACAACTCGCAGCGGGCCTCATCGGTCATTGCGACCGCGGAGGGCGCACTGGCCGAGATCAGCGACCTGCTGAACTCGGTGCGTGGGCTTGTCGTGGAGGCGGCCAACACGGGCGCGATCTCCGCCGAGGAGCGAGCGGCCAACCAGCTGCAGATCGACTCGGCGATCGACACGATCACCCGCATCAGCAACAGCGCCAGCTTCGGCGGGCTGAAGCTGCTCAACGGCTCGCTCGACTATGTGCTGTCGGGACTGGAATCGGATGCGATCAGCAAGGCGACGATCTTCGGCGCCAACTTCGCGGGGCGATCCCAGATCCAGGTGGACGTGAACGTCATCGCCTCGGCGCAGACGGCATCGCTCTTCCTCTCGGCATCCAACCTCGGCAGCCCGGTCGCGGCGGGACGATTCGCATCGACGACGACCATCGAGGTCGCCGGCCCGCTCGGCGTGCAGGTGCTGGAGATCCTCTCCGGCCAGTCGCTCGACAGCGTGGTTCAGGCGATCAACGCGTTCACCGCCGCGACAGGGATCTCGGCCTCGCTGCTGAATCCTTCGGATGTCGCATCGGGGATGCGGTTCACATCGACGACGTACGGCTCGAACGCGTTTGCATCGGTCCGCAGGCTGAACGAGCCCGCGGGCGGCGGGTTCTTCCGGACGTTCGCGCTGACCTCCAACGGCGCGGTGCCGGGGACGCCGAGCTTCTCCGACACCGCGTTCTCTTCCGGACTGACCGCTGCGAACCGTGATGCGGGCCGGGATGTCAGCGCGATTGTCAACGGCGCGCTGGCCAACGGCAACGGGCTGCGGCTCTCGCTGCAGAACCAGACCGCGCTGTCGCTTGAGATGCAACTCGATGCGGCGTTCGCAACCGCGAACGGGTCTACATCGACATTCTTCATCACCGGCGGCGGCGCGCTGTACCAACTCGGCGGCACGATCAACACCTCTCAGCAGACCAACATCGGCATCCAGTCGATGGCGGCCTCGCGACTGGGCGGGACACTCCTGAACGCCGAGCTTCAGTTCCTGAGCTCCCTGCGTTCGGGCGGGTCCAACGACCTGAACAGCCGTCAGTTCCAGAACGCCTCGGCGATCCTCGATACTTCGATCGATGAGGTCTCGCTGCTCCGAGGCCGGTTGGGCGCCTTTGAGCGCAACACGCTGGAGACGAATGTGCGGTCGCTGACGACGGCGATCGAGAACCTGACGGCCAGTGAATCGCGTATCCGCGATGCGGACTTTGCCGACGAGACCAGCCGGCTGACGCGTTCGCAGATTCTGTCGAGCGCGAGCACCTCGGTCCTGGCGCTGGCGAATCAGCAGAGCCAGCAGGTGCTGCAGCTTCTGGGCTGACGCCGGTCCGCCCGCAAGCAATCCTGGGACAGACCATCTTCACGACCCCGCCGCATCAACCGGCGGGGTCGTTGTTTTATCGGACGTCGCACAAAAAGCCCCACCAAATGGTGCATCCCGCGCTTAACTCGCACTTTCGCCCTTCCGATGTTTGCCTCGCACGCCCGTCCTTCTCGGAGGGCGGGCTGGCAACTCGGCCCGGTACGGATACCGGGCAGGGCACCCTGGCCTTGTTGGCCAGATCGCCCGTCACTTCCCGCCGCCCGGAAGCGGCCTGACCCGGCAGGGTCTGGCGTTCCTCGCAGCACGAGACGCCGGTTCGAGTTCACGGAGGGCACGTTCACATGAGCCGTATCAATACAAACATCCAGTCCCTGATTGCTCAGCGCGTTCTGGGCACCAACAACTTCGGCCTCGGCCAGTCGCTCGAGCGGCTGAGCACGGGCCTGCGGATCAACCGCGGCAAGGACGATCCGGCCGGGCTGATCGCATCGGAGAATCTCCGGTCCGAGAAGGCCTCGCTGGGCGCGGCGATCAGCAACGCCGAGCGTGCTGACCAGGTCGCGAACATCGCCGAGGGCGGTCTGCAGGAGATCTCCTCGCTGCTGATCGACCTGCAGGGCCTCGTGACCGCCGCCGCGAACGACGACGGTATCTCGACGCAGGAGAAGCAGGCGAACCAGTTGCAGATCGATTCGATCCTGCAGACGATCGACCGCATCTCGGGCGCGACTTCGTTCCAGGGCAAGAAGCTCCTGAACGGCAATCTCGACTACACCGCGACCGACGTCGATGGCGGCGTGGCGGACTTCCGCGTCAACGGCGCGAAGCTCGCGTACGGCAGCGAGCTTGAAGTGCAGGCGGTCATCACGACCTCCGCGCAGCAGGCCGGCCTGTTCCTCTCGCTCGGCGGCCCGCTGAACCTCAACGGCGGCACGAACTCGGCGTTCACCATCGAGATCACCGGCTCGCTCGGCAGCCGCGAACTCTCGTTCGCATCGGGCACGTCGATCGACAACATGGTCGCCGCGATCAATACGTTCTCCGCCGTCACCGGCGTCACCGCGACTGCTTCGGGCACCACGGGCATCCGCCTCGAGTCTCAGCAGTACGGCTCGAACGCGTTCGTCTCGACCCGCATTGTGAACGAGGCGGACATCCAGGGCACCGGCCTTGGCGTCTTCCAGCTCACCGGCAACAACTTCAACACCGCGAACTCCGGTTCGCGCGTGCAGTTCGACTCGACCGCCGCCAGCAACGGTGTGCGTGATGTTGGTCAGGACATCGTCGCGACGATCAACGGCATCGCCGCGACCGCGGACGGCCGTACCGCCCGCATCAACACGGACTTCCTCGACGTGCAGGTGACGTTCGATGCCACCACTGCCCAGCAGCGTGGCGACCTGTCGGTGTTCAAGATCAGCGGCGGCGGCGCCGACTTCCAGCTCGCCCCGAACGTTGACATCGCCGGCAAGGTTGCCCTGGGCATCGCCGACGTGTCTACCCGCAAGCTGGGCAACTCTGACCTGGGCTACCTGTCGGACCTGGCTTCCGGCAAGTCGTTCAACGTCGTGAGCGGTGACCTGTCCAACGCTCAGAAGGTCGTCTCCGAGGCGATCGACTCCATCTCCGCGATCCGCGGCCGCCTGGGCGCGTTCCAGAAGAACACCGTCGGCGCCACGATCCGGAACCTGAGCATCTCGCTCGAGAACACCACGGCCGCTGAGTCCGTGATCCGCGACACCAACTTCGCGGCGGAGACGGCTGCTCTGACCCGCAACCAGATCCTGGTCTCGGCCTCGACCAACATCCTGGCCCTGGCCAACAGCCAGCCGCAGTCGGCCCTCCAGCTGCTCGGCTAAGCCTTGAGCCCCTTCGCGGGGCGAAGTATGTGACACCCTCCAAGGCCGCCCCGGTTCATCCCGGGGCGGCTTTCTTGTTTGATCGCCGGGCCATTGCGCCGCGAGTGGCCGATAGACATGGAGCTTTGAGCTCAACCGCGTCCAGCCAGAGTTCCCGCCGCGACCGCCGCCGCCGCGCGGCTTCTCGACCCGATGCCGCGCCGCTTCCGCCCGGGCTCTCACGGTCTGTGCGGGCGTTCCTGGTGTTCGCGCGGGTGGAGTGCGGCCTTGCGCCGAACTCACTGGAGGCCTATGAGCGCGATCTGACCGATCTGATCACGGACCTAGCAGCGCGCGGGCGGGAATCGTTGGGCACGGTGCAGGCACGCGACCTGACCGATCACCTCGCGGGTTTACGCTCGGTGCGGAACCTCGCGGCGACATCGGTTATCCGCCACCTGGCGACAATCCGGGTCTTCTTTCGCTGGGCGGAGTCAACAACGGAGCTGCCGCGAGATGCGGATGGGAGGCCCATCAACCCCGCGGAGGCGCTTGATCGGCCCACGAAGTGGAAGAAGCTGCCCGGCGTGCTGACGCCTCGCCAGGTGCGGGACCTTCTCGCGGCGCCGCGGCCGGAATCAGAGACAGATGATGGGGGCGGGGGGGATGGACGTATCCCGCTTTATCTCCGGGACCGCGCCCTGCTGGAGTTGATGTACGCGTGCGGGCTGCGCGCGACCGAGGCGGCGAGTGTGACGGTTCGCGACTTCAACGACACGCTTGGCGTTGTGTTGGTGCAGGGGAAGGGGAATAAGCAGCGGCTTGTGCCGGTCGGGAAGCCGGCCCAGGAAGCGGTGAGGAAGTATCTTGCGGAGTGCCGGCCGCGGCTGACGGGGGTGACCGAGAGTGAGGAGGCAGCTCGGGGCGGGAAGCCGGGGAGGCTGCTGCTCTCACGCACTGGTCGGCCGCTGGAGCGCGTGGCGATCTGGCAGATCGTCCGGAGGAATGCGTTTGTCGCGAAGCTGCCGAACGTGCACCCGCACATGCTGCGGCACTCGTTCGCGACTCACCTGCTCATGGGCGGGGCGGACCTGCGCGTGGTGCAGGAGCTTCTGGGCCATGCGGATGTGGGCACGACGCAGATTTACACGCACGTTGATTCGCGGAGGCTCCGGGCGGTCCACGGGCAGTTTCATCCGCGAAAGTAGCTTAGATGAGGCGTTTGAAGCCGCTATCGACCGTGCTGCGACCGCCGACGAGCTTGCCCGCGGCGTTGAGCCGGGGACCGCTCTCGCGTGCGAGCGAAGAGGCGATCTCCGCCGCCTCATCGACGGCATCCTCGGCGGGGTGGGGCATGACCGGGGCATCCTCGCCCAGCGCTCTGTTGAGCGCGCCGACCGACTTGCCCACCGCGTTCCGCACACCGGAGCGGTTGATGAGCGCCATCTCGCGCTCGGCGATCTCGTCGAGCTCGCTGACGCTGGTGATGATGATGCCGCGGGAGACCCCTGCGCGGAACCAGATGGCGATCATGGCGGCTGCGCCGGCGGCGAGCAGGGGGGCAACGACCCACTGTGCGAGCGTGCCCGCTGCGCCGACGCCGGTGGACGACCACACGCCGCTTCGGTGCGTCATGGATTCGTAGCTTGCGAAGACTCCCGCCATCGGGAGGGATGGGAGCACATCGCGGATCGGGAGTGACAACGCGGCCAGGACCATCGACCAGACCGTTGCGGTCACAACCCGCTCGACGCCGGGCACGCTGCCACCCCCGGCGACCACTGTGCCGAGCAAGGTGAGAATGAGCAGGGCAAGGGCGGCAAGCCCCCCCACGCTGCACGCCAGGCCGCTCGCGCGGTTCAGGACGACGTCCCAGCCGGTGCTTGCGGTGTTGACTTCCGTGGCCTCGACCCGAGCCGCAGCGCGGCTTCGGACTCCGCCGACCGCTGCCTGAGCCGCGGCATCCGGGATCTCCACCACTCCGCCGGGTCCCTGGAGTTGTCCGGGCGTGCCGACGACGGTGAGTTCGCCCGACGGCGCTTCTCGGAGTTCGACCGTTCGCACATCGGTGTAGTGGACGAAGCCGAAGGTCAGGGCCTGGGTGACTCCGGCGATGATGACGAGCATCGCGGCGAGGGTGACCCAGCTTCGAAGCTGACGGATCGCGCCGCTGACATGGGGCTTGGGCATCGGTGGGGGCATGAAAGCGACCTCCCGGGGAATGGGGCGAATCGATACCCCCAATATCGGGTATGCGAATTGAGATCTGCACTCCAGTGGGGTTTTGCAGCACGCCAGAGGCGGTATGGTCGCTGTGGATTCGCACGGCGTGGTTCTCGGACGAAGTGATCGGGATTGCGAGTGGACTCTGTCCGGTCAGCTTTCAATGATTCCTGAAAACTGAATCAGGAGCAAGGGCGAGCAATGAGCATCTATCACCAGCCGAGAGAGCATCCGAATCTCGCCGCGACGGACCCAGGCCTGATGGAGGCGGTCGCCGCGGGAGAAGCCCGGCTGACGCCTGAGCAGGGGCTGGGGCTTTTGTTGACGGCGGACCTTCAGAGCCTTGGTCGGCACGCGGACGCTCGCGCCCGGACGCTGCATGGCGACGATCTGCGGACGTATGTCATCGACAGGAACATCAACTACACGAATGTCTGCTCGGCCAAGTGCACGTTCTGTGCGTTTCGGCGGGATGCGGATGATCACGATTCGTACACGCTCGAGCCCGAGGCGATCTATGACAAGGTGGCGGAGCTCGCGGCGATCGGCGGGACCCAGATCCTGATGCAGGGGGGGATGAACCCCGCGCTCCCGCTGGAGTGGTACATCAAGCTGCTGAAAGGGCTGAAGGAGCGATTCCCGAAGATTCACGTGCACGCGTTCAGCCCGCCGGAGTTCATCGAGTTCGTGCACTTCTTTGATCCGCCGGGAGAGACGCTGGAGGCGAAGCTGCGGTGGGTGATGGTGCGGCTTCGCGATGCGGGCCTCGACTCGGTGCCCGGCGGTGGGGGGGAGATCTTCTCGCATCATGTCCGGAGAAAGATCGGCCTGGGCAAGTGCGATGCCGACGCCTGGCTGACGACGATGTACGTCGCGCACACACTCGGGATGTTCACCAGCGCGACGATGATGTTCGGCCATATCGAGGGGTACGCCGACCGCGTGCACCACATGTGGCTTGTGCGGAAGTGGCAGGACCGGGCCCTGCGAGAGGCGGGCGAGCGGGGCGGGGACGGGCCGATCGGACATTACAAGGCGTTCATCGCGTGGCCGTTTCAGCGGGAGAACACGCCGCTGGGCCGCGTGCCGGACTTCGGCGCGCGTGAGGAGGACTTTGCATCGCCGGGCCGGATGACCGAGTTCCCCGGGGATGCTCTGGCGATGGAGAACGGCACGCTTGCCGGCGAGAACCGGCTGAGCAACGAGCAGGTGGTCGAACGGTTCCCATCGTTTGGCAGGCGTGTTCGGATGAGCAGCGCGACCGACTACCTGCGCACTCAGGCTTTCTCGCGGCTGTTCCTGGACAACATCTACTCGATCGGGGCCTCATGGGTGACGATGGGGCCGCACATCGGACAAGTGGCGCTGGCGTATGGCGCAAACGACATGGGCAGCGTCATGATGGAGGAGAACGTGGTCTCCAGCGCGGGCACGACGTACTGCCTCGATGAGGCGGTGCTGTGCCGGCTGATTCGCGATGCGGGGTTCACGCCGGCGCAGCGCAACAACACCTATGACATCATCCGTGTGCACGGAGCCACGCCCGATGCGCCGGACCTGCGGGTCAAGGACTGGTCGCATCACCGCGCACGGCGCATGCATCAGGAAGCGCCGCGCGAGCCCCGGCCCGCGTCCATCACGGTGAGCGTTTCCCGCTGAGCGTCGGCGAGGTCTGCGGATGTCTCTGCGACCATCTTGGCTCGGCGCGCCAGCCAGAATCGCCGCACCGACCAGCCGAGGAAGCCGAGTCCCATCAGGCAGAGGATCACCTCGATCTCGTGCTCGCTCACTTCTGTGAAGAGTCGGCTCGCGGCGTGACCCGCGAAGTATCCGATCAGCCCGATGATCAGTGACCAGGCGGCTGCACCGATCAGGTTGTAGACGAAGAACCGTCGTTGCGGGTAGCCCGCCATGCCAAGCACGATGGGCGTCAGGAAGCGGACCCCGGGCACAAATCGGAACGCGAGAAGCAGCCATCGCTCGTGGATCGCGACCTGCATGAGGATCCACTTTGCCCGAGGCTGCCACTTGGGGGAGCGGTCCAGGATCAACCGGCCCTTGAGCCGTCCGAAGATAAAGCCCACCTGGTCTCCGAGCATTGCGCCCAGCCAGGCGAGCAACAGCACCAGCGGCAGGGAGAGATAGCCGCGGTGCGCGAAGTAGCCTGCGAGCAGCAGCACCCCCTCCCCTTCCAGACAGGTGCCGATGAAGACGGCCAGGTAGCCATACTGCTGGATGATCTGTTCGAGTGTCATCGGGTGGGCTGGTCATCCTCGCCCGCGAGCTTGATCTGGATTCGCCCATCCGAGTCGCTTGCGGGCGGAACCTCAGGGGTTATCCACTCGCGCGTCTTGAGACTCAGCTGCGCAGGCCCGAACACCACCGGCGCGCGGCCGGTTGCCCAGACCACGATCCGGAACTCGCGTTCGTCGAGGACGGTCACGGTGACGAGTCCGGTGTGATCCGTCGTGCCAGCGGAAGAAGACGGCCCGGTCTGGCCCAGGATGGATGCGGCGGAGAAGGAGTGATCCCTCGAGGTTGTCTCCGCAGCGACCGCCGCGCCTTCGATTGGTCGGTGTGTGGCGTGGTCGCGGACGAGCACCCGGACCTGGACCGGAGAGCCTCCGGGGGAACGAAAGATCCCGCTTTCTGCGGTGCATCCCGAGATGCACGCGGCCACGCCGGCGAGGGCCAGGAGGAGCAGGAGCGAGGTTGGTGTGGGGATCGCCATGAGGAGCCTGAGGGCCTAACATCCCGCCCGCTTTGCCGCCGCGGTCCGTCCGTGGCGTCTTGAGCGGGCCGTGACGAGACCTACACGATACCCGGATCAGGACCTCGACGATGAAGGCCATTGACTGTCGACAAGGCTACGGCGTGAAGATGGACGGCAAGCTGTGCGTCATCTCCGGCTATGAGTTTCGGAACCCCGGCAACCTCCGTTCGTTCGTCAACTTGAAGTTCAAGAACGTGAAGGATGGCGGGCAGTTCGAGCGCCGTTTTCAGCCGAGTGAAGACATCGAGGTGGTGGACCTTGATCGGCGCGAGATGGAGTACCTGTACTCCGACAGCCATGGCGCGACGTTCATGGACACCGAGACCTTCGATCAGGTGGTCATTCCGGCGGACGTGCTGGGCGATGCTTTGCTTTATCTGCGGCCCAATGGCATGACGATAGTGCTGAGCCATGACGGCAATCCGATCACGATCGAACTGCCGGCATCGGTGGATCTCAAGATTACCGAGTGCCCGCCGGGCATCAAGGGCGCGACGGTCACGAATCAGCTCAAGGATGCGGTCTGCGAGACCGGGCTGAAGACGCGCGTTCCCGGCTTCATCGAGCAGGGCGAGACGATCCGCGTCAGCACGGCTGACGGTTCGTACCAGTCTCGCGCGAAGGAGTGAGCCTGGCGTGCGCTCCTGAGCGCAGCGCTGGATCAGGCGGTGAAGAGCTCCACGATCTGGCCGGCCAAGTCATCGGCCGTGCGTGTTCCGACTTCGATCACGTGTGTCGCCACGCGCTGGTAGAGGGCGTCGCGTGCATGGAAGATCTGCTCGATTTCGTCAAGCGTTCCCGCATCGGTGAGCGAGGGACGGGTGGTAATGTCGGTCGCGGCCAGTCGCGCCCGCAGAATCGCCGGGCTCGCCCGCAGGTAGATGATGACCGCCTGACCGCCATCGCGAGCGAGCCTGAGCATCCGCTCCGCTCCGGGCGCGGTAGGCGTTCCGCCTCCGAGCGCGTGGACCACGCCGGTGCCTGAGAGAAGACCGGGAAGCTGCATGGCCTCGGTGTTTCGGAAGGCCTGCTCGCCGTGCTGTTTGAAGGCCTCCCCCGCCGTCCTGGCGCCGAGCAGGAGCGCTGTGTCGTCGTCAAGGTCCGCGAAGGGCCTCCCGAGCATCTGCGCCACACGACGGCCGAGCGTGGACTTTCCGCTGCCGCGCAGGCCAATGAGTATCAAGTTCGTGCCGGGCACGTTCATGCGTCCAGTTCCGCATCCGCCCTCCGCACCGCCCGACAGAACGCCTCGATCATGTCAAGGTCCTTCACTCCGGGGGAACTCTCCACTCCGCTTGAGACATCCACCGCGAAGGGCCGCACGACCCGGATCGCCTCACCCACGTTCTCCGGGTTCAGCCCTCCGGCCAGGATCAGCGGTTTGCTCAGACGCTCGCGTGCCGCGGCGAGCTTTGTCCAGTCGAAGCTCGTTCCCTGGCCGCCCGCCGAGCCATCGACGAGGATGGCATCGACTTCATCGATGCGGTCCCATCGCTCGAGGTCATCGGCGATCGTCGTAGGGTCGAACCGAACGGCCTTGATGACGTTTGGTCCACACTGCTTGACGAGGTCTTCGGGTTCGTGGCCGTGAAGCTGGGACATGTCTGTCGGGCACTCTTCTTCGATCATCATAAAGCGGTCGATATCCGCATTCACAAAGAGCCCGACGCTTGAGACAAACGGCGGGAGCATCCCGACGAGTTGCCACGCCTCATCGGGCTCGATGTATCGGGGGCTCTGGGGGTAGAAGACCAGTCCGATGGCGTCGGCCCCGGCATCCGCCGCGGCGAAGGCCGACTCTTCATCGCGAACTCCGCAGATTTTGATCCGTGTTCGTGCCATGGCGCACGATAGGTGCGAGTGTCAGCCGAGGTTGGCGAGTTCGGACTTGGCGAGTTCAAGGTCCTGACCCTCCAGCTTGGTCGCCGCCTCTGAGATCAGCGCCTTGGCCCGGATCGGGTCGTTGAGCTCGCGGGCATAGATCCGGCCCAGGAGCAGGCGGACGGCGGGGGACTCGGGGTCCCTGCTGTATGCCAGCAGGAACTGCTCGTATGCATAGGCGGCGTCCTGGAACCTTGCAGCCGCATAGAGATGGTTGGCCAGCTCGTACTGGGCGCGGCGAGACAGCGCCGTCGCGCCCGGCTTGTCCCCGAATCGATCCGCGAGGGAGCGATAGGCAGCGGCGGCGGACGACATGTCGCCGGAGGCGATCAGTCTGGAGACTTCGGCGCGAGCGGCGGCGAGCGCATCGCTTTCTTCCGCCGCGGGTCCGGATCGTGCCTGCTCCCATTTGCGCTCGTTGGCTTGCTTGGCAAGTCGCGTCGCTTCCTGAAACTGCCTGCGTCGCACCGCCTGCCTGCCCATGCTGAAGAGATCGAACGGTTCTCGGGGAAGCACTCGCAGCCACAGGAGACCCGCGGCGACGATCGCGCCAAACGCCGATCCGCCGAGGTGGGCGGCGTGCGCGATGCCCGTTCGTGCGCCGGTCGCCTGGAGCAGGATGTCCCAGGTGACGGCGAGCACAATGAACCACCACGCGGAGACCCGCACGACACCGATGAACCCCAGCATCATGAAGCACTTGATCTGGGTCTTGGGGAACAGCACGAGATACGCGCCGGTGCACGCGGCGACGGCGCCGGAAGCGCCAATCGCCGGATTGTCAGAAAAGAAGGCGTGCACACCCCCGGACGCGGCGGCACCCAGCAGGAAGAACAGGGAGAACCCGATTCTTCCGAAGCGGTCTTCAATGTTCGGCCCGAACACCCAGAGAAAGAGCATGTTTCCCAGGATGTGCCAGGGGTGGCTCTCGGCGTGGAGGAAGGCACTGGTGATGAGCGTCCAGGGCTTGAAGTCGCCGCCCCAGACCCAGAGGGCTGCGAGGAACCGCTGATATTGATCGGGGTCGCTGCGGGACAGAACAAGCTGAACACCGAACATCACGAGGTTGAGCGCGATGATCGCCGGCGTGACCAACGGGGGACGGTGAAGCGGGCGATCTGTGCCGAGGGGGAAGAGCATGCTTTGAGCATGCTAACCCGGCGGGGAACTTCCGGCCCGGAGGCCGGTTGAAGGCCATATCCACGGTCCCGGTCAAAATGGCCCGGAACGCGCCCTATAGTGGCGTCGAAACGGAGGAATCCACAGCATGAGCACCGGTCTCGCCAATCCTCAGACGCCCGCGGCCCGCCCGTTCTCCAAGGGTCTTGAAGGCATCACCGCCGCCGAGACCCGCATGTCGTTCATCGACGGCGAGAAGGGAATCCTCGAGTACGTGGGGATTGAAATCGACGCCCTGGCTCGGAACTCGACCTTCGAGGAGACGGTGTATCTGCTCTGGAACCTCCGGCTCCCGACCAAGGACGAACTCGCGGCGTTCACCGCCGACCTCCGCAACCAGTACGAGCTTCCCAGGGGGATGCTCGAGCGGATCCAGTCGTGCCCGAAGGATGCCGCTCCGATGCACGTGCTCCGCACGATGGTGAGCGCGCTGGCGATGACCGACCCCGATGCCGATGCCAATGACCTGGCATCCGCACGGAAGAAGTCGCTTGCCGTTCTCGCCCAGACGCCCGCGATCATCGCGGCTTTTGACCGCCACCGCCGCGGCGAGGCGTATGTGCCGCCCCGCAAGGACCTGACGTTTGCCCAGAACTTTCTGTACATGCTCAACGGGAAGGAGCCCACGCCCGCGATGTCGCGTGCGTTTGACGTGTGCATGATCCTCCATGCGGATCACGGGCTGAACAACTCGACGTTCACTGCGAGAGTGATTATCAGCACGCTCTCGGATGTCTACTCCGCTCTGACGGGCGCGATCGGCTCTCTCCGCGGCCCGTTGCATGGCGGCGCAAACGAGGAAGTCATGGTGATGCTCGACGAGATCGAGCAGGAGGCCAAGAAGCAGGGCAAGCCGACGAGCGAGGTGATCGAGCCGTTCATCATGGACAGGCTCAAGCGTCGGCACGAGGGGGCCCGCATCATGGGCTTCGGCCATCGCGTGTACAAGACGATTGATCCGCGGGCGACCTTCCTCAAGACCTTCAGCAAGCAGATCGCCGCCGATACAGGCAACATGAAGCTCTACGAGATGTCGAGCGCGATCGAGGCGATCATGGCCCGAGAGGTCGGCGCCAAGGGCATCTATCCGAACGTCGATTTCTACTCGGCGACGACGTATCACAGCATCGGACTGAAGCTCGATCTCTTCACGCCGATGTTTGCGATGAGCCGTATCAGCGGATGGGCCGGCCACGTGCTTGAGCAACTCGCCGACAATCGTCTGTATCGCCCGACGGCCTCGTATGTCGGCCCGCACGGTTCACCGTACGTTCCCATCGACAAGCGCTGAGATTCAGCGGCCGAGCCGCGCAAGCATCGCATCCATGAGCGCCCGAGAGGCGGCCTCATCGCCGAAGGGCTCGGAGGTGAAGCTCACTCGGGGCTGCGCTCCGGCCAGGCTCGCCTCAAAAACGACCTTGTCAAGCCATCCGTCCCCGTGCGACTTGGCCTCGATCCGTGAGTGATCGGAGGTGGTGTCGGCCTTGGTGATGATGTACCCGCGGGAGCGGAGGGCGCTTTGGGCCGCCGCGGCGGCGGCCCGGACGCTGATCCCTTCGGGGAGGTCGGCCGAGAGCGATCGGAACTGGTAGGAGGCTTGGATGTCGCGCCCGGTTCCGGCTCCCTCGATTCGGGCTTTGCAGCCGGTCAGGAGGATGCTGGCGAGGGCAATCGTGACCGCCACCCAGGCCGACAGGCTCAGGTATAGCCGCCATCGTGGGACTTTGTTGGTGGGCATGTGAGGCCGGGCGGGCGAATAGGGGGGTGGGGGTGGGGCGAGCGGACTGCCCGATCCGGCCCTTCAAGTTCGACCAGCGGGCACCCGGATCGCCACAAGATGGGGAGATCCTGCCCGGCCGGAGGTTGGCGGCTTGATCGGAGGGGGAGGTCAGCCTTTACTTCCGCCCTGTCGGAGGGGTTGGGCATAAAGAGCGTTCCCGCACGCGTTTTGAGGGTTTGCATGGCGATTCGGATTAAATCCCGTGCCGGCGAAGGTGCCGAGCAGATGCTCCGTCGGTTCAAGAAGCTCTGTGAGAAGGAGGGGCTGACCAAGGACATCAAGCGGAAGGAGTTCTACGAGAAGCCTTCCGAGCGTGCCCGTCGCGATGCGCGCAAGTCCATCGCCCGCCGGCTCCGGGAGTCCGGGGTGCCGATGAAGGGCCGCAAGTTCGGTCCCGACAAGGACAAAGACAAGGATAAGGACAAGGAGCGGAAGCCCGCTCCGCGTTACTGAGCTATCGCTTGTCCGCGTGGCCGCTTATGCCGCGGTTTGAGATCATCCAGCCTGACCCACGGCGGCGAAAGGGAAGCGGTTCCTTGCGCGGTGGTGTTGGTTTCAATCGGGCACATCTGTTGATTCTGCTCGATTCTGTCCGAATGAACAGACGCTTTCGTTCACCAGTGTTCCTTCGGTTTCATCTCCAGAACTCAACGGATTCCTTGCGGAGACAGGCCTTGTCAGCAATCCATCAAGCGTGGGGCAAAGCCCCGTGTGGACGGATCCTTTCCTGCTTCGCGCCGATTTTGGCCGCGATCCTGCTGCTGGGCGTTCTGACGCCGGGTGCCAACGCCGCGGAGCCCACGGCGCACAAGCCGGGTGGCGAGGTCAACCTCGTTCTGCCGGACGTTGGGAAAGAGAAGTTTTTCAAGGGCGCCGGACCAGACGGACTTCTCAACACGATCGATGACACTGGCGGAATCAACGGGCACAATCTGCTGCTCATCGGCATCGTGATCAGCGCCCTGGGCATGATCTTCGGCCTGGCGATTTATGCCCAGCTCAAGCGGATGCCCGTTCACAAGTCCATGCTGGATATCTCGGAGCTGATCTACGAGACCTGCAAGGCCTACATGATCCAGCAGGGCAAGTTCCTCATGCTCCTGTGGGTGTTTATCGCCGTCGCCGTCGGCTGGTACTTCGGCTGGCTGATCCCCAACCCCGAGGGCGGTTCGGGCTTGCCGATGTCCAAGGTCGCGATCATCCTTGCGTTCAGCCTGGTCGGCATCGCGGGCAGCTACGGCGTCGCGTGGTTTGGAATCCGCGTCAACACCTTTGCCAACAGCCGCGCGGCGTTCGCTTCGCTTCGTGGCAAGCCCTTCCCGTGCTACGCCATCCCGCTCAAGGCCGGTATCTCGATCGGCATGGCGCTCATCAGCGTCGAGCTGCTGATCATGCTCGGGATTCTGCTGTTTGTCCCCGGCGAGATCTCGGGCGCGTGCCTGATCGGCTTTGCGATCGGCGAGTCGCTCGGCGCTTCGGCCCTGCGTATCGCCGGCGGCATCTTCACCAAGATCGCCGACATCGGCTCCGACCTCATGAAGATCGTCTTCAAGATCAAGGAAGACGATGCGCGGAACCCGGGCGTGATCGCCGACTGCGTGGGCGACAATGCCGGCGACTCGGTCGGTCCCTCCGCGGACGGCTTTGAGACGTACGGCGTGACGGGCGTGGCGCTCATCTCGTTCATCCTCCTGGCCATCAACGAGGCGACGGCCGGCGCGAACTACCAGACCATCCAGATCCAGTTGCTGGTGTGGCTGTTCGTGATGCGCATCGTCATGGTCATCGCCAGCGCGGGTTCCTACTTCATCAACGAGTTCATCGCCAAGGCCAAGTATGGCAATGCCTCGAAGATGAACTTCGAGCACCCGCTCACCTCGCTGGTCATCCTCACCTCCATCGTCTCGGTCGCTCTGACCTTCGTCACGTCCTATCTGCTCATTCCTGAGATGGCCGGCGACAAGACGTGGTGGTGGAAGCTCTCGCTGATCATCACCTGCGGCACCGCCGCGGGCGCGATCATCCCCGAACTGGTCAAGGTCTTCACCTCGACCCACAGCCGCCACGTCCGCGAGGTCGTGACGAGCTCCGAGCAGGGCGGCGCATCGCTCAACATCCTGTCCGGCCTCGTTGCCGGCAACTTCTCGGCGTACTGGCTCGGCCTGGCGATCGTCGCACTGATGGGCATTGCGTACTACGTGGCGAACACGTTCGCGCTCCTGCCGGGCACGGACCACACGATCATGATGGCCCCGGCCGTCTTCGCCTTCGGCCTGGTCGCGTTCGGCTTCCTGGGCATGGGCCCGGTCACCATCGCGGTCGACAGCTACGGCCCGGTGACCGACAACGCCCAGTCCGTCTTCGAGCTCTCGACCATCGAGACCATGCCGAACATCAAGGATGAGGTGAAGCGCGACTTCGGCTTCACTCCGGACTTTGAGAAGGGCAAGGAGTTCCTTGAGGAGAACGACGGCGCGGGCAACACCTTCAAGGCGACCGCCAAGCCCGTGCTCATCGGCACCGCCGTCGTCGGCGCGACGACGATGATCTTCGCGATCGTCGTCGCCCTCACCCACGGCCTCGACCCCGAGTACCTCGCCAACCTGTCCATTCTGCACGCCCCGTTCCTGCTCGGCCTGATCTCCGGCGGAGCGATCATCTATTGGTTCACCGGGGCATCGACGCAGGCGGTCTCCACCGGCGCGTATCGCGCTGTCGAGTTCATCAAGCAGAACATCAGGCTCGATGGTTCGACCAAGGCCAGCGTCGAGGACAGCAAGAAGGTCGTTCAGATCTGTACGCAGTACGCGCAGAAGGGCATGTTCAACATCTTCCTTGGCGTCTTCTTCGCCACCCTCGCCTTCGCGTTCTACGAGTCGTACTTCTTCATCGGGTACCTGGTCTCGATCGCGATCTTCGGTCTGTACCAGGCCATTTTCATGGCCAACGCCGGCGGAGCGTGGGACAACGCCAAGAAGATCGTCGAGACCGATCCGATCTTCAAGAACTCCGGGCGCGGCAAGGGCAGCGACCTGCACGCCGCGACCGTCGTCGGCGACACCGTGGGCGATCCGTTCAAGGACACCAGCTCGGTCGCGCTGAACCCGGTCATCAAGTTCACCACGCTGTTTGGTCTGCTGGCCGTTGAACTCGCGGTGAGCATGAAGGTCTTCAACCCCCTGACCAAGCAGCAGGACCACACCAACATCACGATGGGCCTCACCATCGCCTTCTTCCTCGTCTCGGCCTTCTTCGTGTACCGTTCCTTCTACGGCATGATGATCGGCACCACGGCGAACAGGTCTCACTGAGGCGGAGGCCACCGGATCGGTTTCCACAGGGCCCCGGCAAATGCCGGGGCCTTTTCTTGTTTTGGCCGGGGAGGGGGATAAACTGGGCTTCAAACGGAGACCAAACCATGACCCAGACGCCGCTCGTGCTGGCCCAGACGTTGATGGGCCTCCCCTATCCCTACTTCCTCGCGCCCGCGGCCGGCATCGCCGCACTCATCATGGCGGCTGTGTTTGCGGCGAGCGTTCGGAGCAAGTCCGAGGGAGACGATGAACAGATCCGGATCGCCAAGGCCGTCCGCGAGGGGGCGATGGCGTATCTCCGTCGGCAGTACAAAGTGGTGGCGATGGTGTTCGTCGCGCTGATCGCGGTGCTGTTCATCATGAGCTACGGGCTTGGGCTGCAGCCGTCGATGTCGCTGATCGGCGTGCCCGTTGCCGGGCTGCTCTCGGGCCTCTGCGGCTGGCTGGGGATGCGGATGGCCACCGCGGCTTCGGCCCGCACAGCGGCCGCGGCGAAGAACTCGCTCAACGACGGCCTCACGGTGGCCTTCAGGGCCGGTGCGGTGATGGGCCTGAACGTGGTGGGCTTCGCGATTCTGGATATCAGCTTCTGGTTCTGGTTCCTGACCAGCTTTGGCGAGAGGCTCGGGATCACCCACGGCGATGGCGCACACCAGATGGTTGAGCTCAGCACGATCGTGCTGAGCTTTGCGATGGGAGCCAGCACGCAGGCGCTGTTCGCCCGCGTCGGCGGCGGCATCTACACCAAGGCGGCGGATGTCGGCGCAGACCTTGTCGGCAAGGTCGAGGCGGGCATTCCCGAGGATGACCCTCGGAACCCGGCCACGATCGCGGACAACGTCGGTGACAACGTGGGCGACGTCGCGGGCATGGGCGCGGACCTGTATGAGAGTTACTACGGCTCGATCCTTTCGGCGATCGCGCTGGGCGCGACGGCGGCGATCGGCATGACCGCGCTCGATTCGGCGGGCCAGTCATTGCTCGCCATGAAGATCGTGGTGACGCCGCTTGCGCTTGCGGGTCTGGGCATCCTTTGCTCGATCCTGGGGATCTTCATCGTCCGTACGCAGGAGGGCGCGAACTTCGCTCAGTTGCTGGCTGCGCTCGGCCGCGGCGTGTGGTTTGCGAGCGCGCTCATCGCCCTGGGTTCGCTCGGGCTGCTGTTCTTCCTGTTCCGGACCACCCCGGAGGTGAGCTGGCTGGGGCTCTGGGGATCGATCGTGTCGGGCCTGCTCGCGGGCTTGCTGATCGCCAAGGGCACCGAGTACTACACGAGCTATGAGCATCCGCCGACCCGCCGCATCGCCCTGCAGGCTCTTACCGGCCCGGCGACTGTGATCATCGCGGGCATCGCGGAGGGCATGAAGAGCACGTGGACCGCGCTGCTGACGGTGGTGATCGGGATCCTCGCGGCGTACATCTGCGCGGGCGGTCAGGAGAACTTCCTGATGGGCCTGTACGGCGTGTCGATCGCGGCCGTCGGCATGTTGAGCACACTTGGGATTACCCTCGCGACCGATGCGTATGGCCCGATTGCCGACAACGCCGGTGGCAACGCCGAGATGTCCGGACAGCCTCCGCACGTGCGGGAGCGGACAGATATGCTCGACTCGCTGGGCAACACAACCGCAGCGACCGGCAAGGGGTTTGCGATCGGCTCCGCCGCGTTGACCGCTCTGGCGTTGTTCGCGGCGTACATCGGCATCGTTCAAACACAGATCACCAACCAGGCGAGGAGCTTCGTCGCCAATCACACGTACTCAACGCAGAGCCCCAAGCCGGCGGCGGAGCACGCCATCTACATGGGCAACAACCTCTTTGCTTCCGTCGTTCCCGGCGTCGGCAAGGACGGAAAGGACCATGTCGATGCGCTCATGCTCGTAGATCGCAGCCAGCTTCCCGCTGACGGGGCTTTCCAGGAGATGGTGCGGCCCGGGAACATCTTCATCCTCGGTGCGGCGGAGACCAGCGAGCGGGTGAATGCGGCCGATGGCGACTTGTTCCGGCTGTCGGGCTCTCGCGAGCTGACCGTCTCGACGATCATTCCGCATGGCACGCATGATCATGCCGTCGCGATCGATGTGGTGGCCGCGAGCCGCGGCACAATCGCGGACGTCTTGAGCTACTACGACGTGACGCTGACTAACCCGCGCGTGATCGGCGGACTCTTCCTGGGCACATTGCTCACCTTCCTGTTCTGCGCGTTGACGATGAGCGCGGTGGGTCGCGCGGCGTACAGCATGATGGGCGAGTGCCGGAGGCAGTTCGGCATCATGCGTCAGGCCCTCCGCGGGCAGGGCATGACCGAGGACCAGATCGCCGATCCGCAGCAGTGGCCCAAGCAGATCAAGGATGCCGGCGGGAAGGAGTATCCGGATTACGCAACGTGCGTCTCCATCGCAACCGCGGGTGCGCAGAAGGAGATGGTGATTCCTTCGCTTCTTGCGATCTCCGTGCCCATCGGCGTCGGGCTTGTGCTCAGCGTGCCAGGCGTGATCGGTTTGCTGGCGGGCGGCCTGACAAGCGGCTTTGCCGTTGCGATCTTCATGGCCAATGCCGGCGGCGCTTGGGACAACGCCAAGAAGCTGATCGAGAGCTATGGCCGCATCACGGCCGAGAAGTTCCTGAACGATGCGGCGACGGCCGATCGGGTCCCCATCGAGCTGCACGAGACGCTCCGCTCCCGTGCCCAGGAGATGGTGCGGGTCGGCAAGGGCGGCGGGTACATCTACGGCAAGGGCTCGGATGACCACAAGGCCGCGGTCGTTGGCGACACGGTCGGCGATCCGTTCAAGGACACATCGGGACCGTCGCTGAACATCCTGATCAAGCTGATCTCGGTTGTCAGCGTCGTGTTCGCCGGGCTCACCGTCAAGTACGGCGCAGTCATCGGGACATGGCTGGGGCTTAACTGAGCCACCCGTCCATCCAGGCAAAAACAACAACCCCCGGCCCATGAGGACCGGGGGTTGTGCTTTTCAGCGTTCGGGCCAGGCCTTTTCGGGCCGACTCCGTCGAGCGGCCGCACTCAGCGGCTTGGCCCCTTCAGACAATCCTTAAGCACTGGATCACCTCCTTCCCAAAAGACCTTCCGGCCATCACGGGGTTGTCTGCCCGCTGCCGGTGTTCTTTCCCGCGGACCGTCGCCCGCGGCTCATCGCCCGAGTTGTGATCATCAACCCGGTCGTCGCGATTCCCGGTCTTCGCCGAAGACGTGGTTCTCACGCCGCGGCGGGGCCGTTCCACGCGATTGCTTCCAACAGTATCGCCCACAATCGGGGCGACGCAACATTCTTCGTACGGAAAACAGGCATGGTTCGACAGATTCCGGCAATAGGTGGTCAAATCGGTGTCGGTTCGCTATCTCTCCAGATCGTCGAACGCGCCCTTGGCGGCCTGTTCATCCAGATACTTCTGGAAATCGCCGGTTTTGTACGAGATGAAGCAGAAGGCGTGGTGCAGCGCGAGCCACTCCATGTCGCTGGGGTCTTCATCGAGGTCTTTTCGCAGCCGGTTCAGCTCTGCCAGAAACATCTCCGCCTTGATTGGCTTGGCCATAGTCACCTCCATCAGGAGCGATCGTAGATCGGCCAGCTCAGGCCGCCGCGCGACGGGAGCCTGCCCATCCCCATACCGCCGCAAGGGCGAACATCAGCGTCAGGACGAGCACCATGCTCGGCCCCGCCTGCCAGTTCAGTTCGATGCTCGCAATGAACCCGCCGATCAGCCCTGCGACGCCCGCACCTACGGACAACGCAACCACGGCCCACAGCCGATCGCTCAGTCGAAGCGCGATCGCACCCGGCAGGACGAGCAGCGCTGTGGCGAGGATGACCCCTGCGAGTTTCATCGCCGTCACCACGGAGAGAGTCAGCAGGATCATCAGTGTCAGCTTCATGCGCTTCGCGGGCACACCAAAGGCCGCCGCCGAGTCCTCATCGAATGTCCAAAAGAGCATGGGTCTCCGCCACCACCACGCCGCGAGGGCAATCGCGCTCGCAAGCGCCCAGCCCGCCATGGCTTCGCGTTCTCCGGCAACGAGGATGGATCCGAACAGGATCGACTCCCAGCTTGTCTGCGAGCCGCTCGCCTGCACGAGCACCGCACCAAGGGCCATCGAGCCCACGAGGAACAGGCCGATCGCGGTGTCCACCGGCGTGGTTCGGCGGTCTGAGACGCTCGCCATGCCGAGCGCGGCGGCGATGCAGAACGCGACGATGACGGCAAACTCCGCCGCGCCGCCGGGGCTGATCCACCCGGCCGCGCCGAGCACCGCGGCGATTCCGATGCCGCCGAACGCCGAGTGGCTCACCCCCTGGCCGACGAATCCGAGTCTCTTGACCACCACCAGCGGGCTCAGGATCCCGCACATGACGGTGACGCTGAGGCCCGCGACGAGGGCGGTGAGCACGATGTGCCGCATGTCGGCAAGGTCGGGATCGGTCAGCAGGGCATAAGTCTCCATGCTCAGGCTTGCCCCTTTCGTTTGGCGCTCACGCCAAGCTGAACGGGCGGCCCAGCCGCGGGGATGTGCTCATGCTCTTCGGTGCAGCACTCAGCGGCGCTGTGGGCGTGCACGTGCATCCCCGTCAACGTTCCCGGCGCGCCGGCGACCTCATGGCTGAAGAGCTCGGCGAGAACTTGCGGGGTCAAACCCTGCGGAGCGGCATGCGCGTGCAGGCGACGCGCCAGGCAGGCGACGCGGTCGCTGCCCGCGACGATCGCACGAAGGTCGTGGCTGACCACGATCATGGTGACGGCCATTTCGGCATGCACCCTCGCGAGCAGATCCGCAAACACTCTCTGGCCGACGGCATCGATTCCGACCATGGGCTCATCCAGCACGAGAATCCGCGCCTGGGCGGCGAGCGCTCGCGCGATCATCACCCGCTGGAGCTGTCCACCGGAGAGCTTGCCGGCGGGCCTGTCGGCGAAGTCGGTCGCGCCGACGAGTTCGATCATGTGTGCAACCCGCTGGCGTGTTGCCGCGGTGATTCTCTGCCATGGTCTGCATCGCCATGCAGCGCCGAGCGTGACGAGCTCGCGGGCTGACATGGGCATGCCGAGTTCGGCCTCCAGCCGCTGGGGCACATACCCGATCACACCGGCTCGTCGCGCCTGATCGGGGGGCATGCCGAGCACCCGGATCGTGCCGGTGTTTCCGCGGAGCAGACCCAGGCAGAGCTTGAGTAGTGTGCTCTTGCCACCGCCGTTGGGTCCGAGGATGCCGAGCCGCTCGCCTTGATTGACGCGCAGGCTGATGTTGTCGAGCACGCTCCCCTCGTGCCCGGGATAGGCAAAGCTCACGCCGGTGCACTCAACGGCCGGAGGGCCTTGAGCGGTGGTGGGCGCGGAGGAAGCAGGGTTTGAAGCGGTGGGGGGCATGCGTACTCGCGCCGCGGGGAAACGGTCCCGCCGCGGAGAGTTTACTCGCTCTTGGCGGGCTTCCGCCCGAGCCCCTTCTCCAGCGACGCAAGATTTGATTCCATCATGCGGAACCAGTCGCCATCTCCCAGGGGATCAAGCAGGAGCACGGGCACCTTGGTGCGTTCGGCGATTCGCTTGCCCGCCGCCTGAGAAAGCTGAGGCTCGACAAAGACGGCCTTTGCACCTCGCTGGCGGATCGCGGCGATCGCGGCCTGAACAGCCTTGTTGGTCGGCTCCTGGGCGTTCAGCCCCGCGATGGCGATGGTGCTGAGTGAGTAGCGTCGTGACATCCAGCCATAGGCGTCGTGCCCAACCACGAGCGTGCGCGTTTCGGCGTTGTCCGCCGCATCGCGATACGCGGCATCGAGAGCGTCGATCCGGTCGGCGAGCTGCCTGGCAGAGGCCAGGACCGGGTGCTCAGTCTCGGCGGATTCGCTGGCCGGAAAGCGCTTGGCCAGCTCGGGAGCCAGCTTCTCCACAAACTTCTTCACCATGCCGGGGTCGAGCCACAGGTGCGGGTCCACCGCGCCGTGCAGACACTCTCCGTTGGGCCCGTGAGCGTGGGCGGCGTGGTCATTCGGATCGGCCTGAACATCCACCAGGTCCGCCATGGTGACGGCCATGCGCGAATCGCTCGGGTTGTTCTTCAGGAACTTGTCGATCTGCGGCTCAAGACCGAGTCCGATGGTGATCACGAGATCCGCCCGGGTGATCGCCGTCAACTTCGCCGGCGGGATCTCGTAGCCGTGCTCGCTCACGCCGGGCGGGATGAGCATGTCCACGGTGCTGCCACCGGGGAGGAGGGGCTGGATCAATCCCCGAAGGGGGGCGATCGACACCACGACGCGGAGGGGCCGCCACGTCGCTGTGGCGCTCTCCGGGGTGGCTGACGCCGCCGCGGGCTGAGCCTGCGACTGGAAAGACCCTGCGAGCCCCTGAGGAACGAAGGCGAGGGAGAGGGCCAGAGCAGCAAGAACGTGCCGGTTGAAGGTTCGGATCATACCTGTAGTATTGCCGGGACCACTGCTAGATGCAACTCAGTGGCGTTAAGGATCGGCGTGTCGGGCTTTCCGCGTCCATGGGTTCAAAGCCCGAGAAGTCCGACCAAGGGCGGCGGGCTGCTGGAAGAAGACGGGGCAAGCCGGGATCTGCTTGACGCTGCCCCTTTCAGGACTTACGGTGTTCTCCTGCCAACCCCGGCCGAGTGCCCGAGTGGTCTAAGGGGACGGATTGCAAATCCGTTGCGCAAGCTTCGTGGGTTCGAATCCCACCTCGGCCTTTCGGCAGACACAACCCCCGCCCGTCGGGGGTTGTTCGTTTTTGGTTCGGAGCCCGATCATTCAGGGGGCCCGGGTCAACTCCCGGATCCGGATGTTGCGGAAGCGCGCCCGGAGCTCGTCAGCCCGATCGCCGACGCTGTGGACCTGCAGGGCGATGCGTCCGCTCTGATCCAAGGCGTCAAACACATCCGCCGCGGGGATACCGTTGAGCCATGTGCGGAGGCTCGGTCCGACCGCGACGATTCGCAGTTGGTTCCAGTCGTCGGACTTGAGAGCTCCGCGTGCGGCGGGGTTGTCGATGAGGGGATAGATCCAGCCGCGGCGTCCTTCGTCATAGATCCCGCCTGTGTACGCACGGGAGGTGGGATCGATCTCGACCTGATAGCCGACGAGCCGTCCGTCGCGGTTTGCAAAGCCGCCATCGACGGCGCTGCGGATCTGGATGCCGGAGTTGAACTCTGCATCGATCTTGAACTCGACGAGTAACTCGAAGTCTGCGTACTCCTGTGTCGACACGAGAAACGTGTTCGGCGAGTTGGGTCTGGATGTGCCGACGATCGCGCCATCGTGTACCTGGAAGTCCGCATTGCCGCCGCGGACCGCCCACCCTTCAAGAGACTCGCCATCAAAGAGCGACCGCCATGGCCCCGGGCTTGAGGGAACAGGATCAAGAGGCGCGATCCAGACATTGCGGTATCGAACCGGGCCTTCGGCTGCGGAAGCGTGGTCCTGAAGCCGGAGCGAGCCGACTTGCATCGGGAGGGTCGAGCGCTCCGCCCCGCCCGCCGCGGACCCTGTGGGGCCATTGACCTCAACGTCATCATGGATGAGGATGCCGTTCCAGTAGGCGGTGATCCGCGCGTTTGAGACTTTCTTGCCATCTTCGAAGCGGGGTGCGCGGAACCAGATGTCGTAGGCCTGCCATGCCCCGGGCCCGGTCGAGGCATTGACCGAGGCGGGTTTGAGGTTGTAGATCGCTCCGGCTTCGTTGGCCTGGAGCGCACGATCGCCCGCGAGCGTTCCGAGAACCTGGATTTCGTAGCGTTCCTGGAGGTACACGCCGCTGTTGCCGGCCATCTGGCCCTCGCCTCCGGGCGGCGAGTACCACTCCACGTGCAGTCGACAGTCGCCGAAGGCGTTGCGAGAGATGAGGTCGCCGGATCCGTTGCCGACTTCGACATACTCCGGCGCGGCGAGGATGTCCGCCTGTGAGCGCCCATCGGTGGGGCGATCCTTGAGCCGGGGCGCGAACTCGCAGGCGTTGCGGGCAGCGCGGCCGATGAGCACCGCGGCATCCGCGGGCGGGGGAACACCCACGCCCACACCGGACACCGTGGGATCGATCGGCGTACCGGCGAGGTTCGATGGGGCGGGAGGAGCCTGTGCGGGAATCTGGTTGAGGGTGTACCACGCTTCGGTAGACCACATGACATCGCCATCGACCGACTTCGGGTCGGTGCGCAGGAGGATGCAGGAGTCGGGCCTCAGCCCCTTGATCGTGAGCCGCACCGTCAGTCCGTCCGCCGACGGTGCGGCAGAGGTGATCTCGAGCTTCTGTTCCCGAGACTTCGGTCCGCCGTATTCCTTGGTGTGGATGTAGCCCCACTGGGAAGCGGTGAAGTTTGAGACATCTGAAAGCCAGGCGCGGTCGACCGGCTTGGTGAAGCGGATCTCGAACCCGTCTGCAAGGGCAGACACAGAGTGCATCTCGAAAGTGACAGTGTCGTTGGGGACGAGACGGTCCAGCCCGGATCGCTTGTCTTCCCAGGACCAGTTGCCACTTGCGCCGATGCCACCGGCGTAGAGCGCCCCGTCTGGTCCCCATGCCAGGCGGTTGATTCCGCAAGAGAGGCCCTGTGTGAATCGGAAGGCCGCGCCCTGCCAGACGCCGTTGACTTTCTCGAGCGCGACGCGACGAATGCCGCCGGCGGTGATCTCGCCGACGAACATCTGCCCGGCGTATGGGCCGCGATCGATCAGGAGCGGCTGGCTGGGCGAGTTGGCCAGTTCATTCTGAGGGAGGTAGATCGCCGTGGGCGCGCGGAGACGGTCGCCCCATGCGCTCGGCGAGCCGCCAGAGGGGAACCGCTCGGCGAGCTTCGGCACGAACTCGGTGTTGTTGTAATGGCCGAAGAACCTGCCCGGCACGACCTCTCCGAGTTGACTCGTGGACATCCATACGCCCTGGTTGTCGGAGTAGAACATCGTGCCGGCAGGGCCCCAACCGATGCCGTTGGGCGTGCGCGTGCCCGCGGCGATGACACTGAAGGTTCCGGATGCGATGTCGGCTTCGATGATGCAGCCGCGCAGGGGACCGTTGGGGCCTGCGTTGGTCCCCATGCCCTCCCACGCGGGGGGCGCCATCGCCGTCGAGAGCGCGGCGTAGAGCTTGCCATCGCCATGCAGCAGCCCGAAGGTGAACTGGTGGTAGTTCCAGCATTCCCAGCCGGAAGCGATGTCGCGGCGAGATTCGAAGAAGCCGTCGCCATCGGTGTCGGTGAGTTCTGAGATCGCGCAGCGATGAGAAACGTAGAGTTTGTCACCGACGGCCACAAGGCCGGAGGGTTCAAAGAGCCCGTCGGCGATGGGCACCACCTGCACCTTCGAAGGATCTCCCGTCGTGACATTGCTCAAGGCGTAGAGCTTGTCGGGGACTTTCGACTCGATGTCGGGCAGGTCGGTTTCGGTTCTTTGGAGCGGACTGAAGGTGCCGACGACCAGCCGCCCGTCAGGCAGAAAGCACATCGCTCCGACTTTCGGAGAGAAATCCGGAGGCAGGATTGGTGTGAGCGTGAATGACGGATGCACGCCCTCGACGGGCCGGCCATCGCCCGGGCGCCCCTCTTCAAACAGGCTCTTCACGCCGGGCGAGGTGACCCGCGCGGCATCGGCATCGGTTGACAGCACCTCGGGCGTGATGAGCGAGAACTCGGGTGCGCCGGGGGGCTTCCATTCGAGGCGCAGCATGCGCCGTCCTCCGGAATCGAAGTGCTCGACCAGCAGCGCGTGCAGGCCCGCTTCGAGAAGTACGGGGCCGCTCTCTTTCGCGGTCGCGCCGTGGCGGCCGTCGTGATCAATCTCTACCTGATTGGCAATCAGGAGACGCGAACCGTCATCGCTGGTGAGCCGAAAGCGGTATGTTCCCTTGTCCACGATTTTCAGATATCCCCGAACGTGGGTCAGGATGGGTGCGGGGAGATCCGGGAAGGGGTGCACTTCGCCCAGATCCAGTGTGGGAATGACCGTGTCAGCATTAGGTGTCTGGCTCGCGGCCAGCCGCGGAATCGAGCGTACATCGCCGCTGACCTGGTACACGCGAACAGTCAGACCGGGCATATGCTCGGCATCGGGCTGTTGACCGGCGAGCGCGCCAAGGGCGACAAGCGATACGGCAAGCCAGATCGCTGCGGCAAGCAGGGGACTGTTCATGGCGGAACTATAACGGATGAGGGCCGCGGGCAGGATCCGGAGCGGGCGTTGCCGCCGGCTCGTCATCGTCAAAGAGCATGCGGTGGGACGGGGTGTCGAGATCGTCAAACTGTCCCTGCCGGACGGCGTAGGCGAAGGCGACAACGGCACACCCGGCGAGGATGAATGCCAGCGGCAGAATGACGAAGAGCACGCTCACGGTCTGCCTCCTCTGCAACGGAAGGCATCGGTGCGCATGCAGATCGCGAGAACTGTCAGTGAGCTCGCGGGCATGACAATCGCCGCAATGAGCGGGTTGATCAGCCCGGCCACCGAGAGTGTACCTGCCACGATGTTGTAGCAGAGAGATGCCCCAAGGCAGACTTTGATCGTCCGCATGGTCAACCGGGCACCGGTCGTGAGTTCGACGATCGATCCGAGGCCCGGCTTTGACAGGTACACATCCGCCGCGGCAAGGCTTGCCTCGGCACCGCCGTGGACGGCGATGCCAACGCTCGCCATCGCGAGTGCCGCGGCGTCGTTCACACCATCGCCCACCATCACCACAGGCTGGCCGCTTTGGGCCTGGAGCGTGCGGACGGCCTCGAGCTTGCCCTCGGGGCTGACTCCGCCGCGAGCCTGCGATGCAGGGACTCCGAGCTCGCTCGCAACGGCGCGAACGACGCCGGGGTGATCGCCGGAGAGGATCTCCGGTCGCCACCCGGAACTGCGGAGCGTCTGCAGTGCGGCGGCCGTATCCGTGCGGATCGGATCGCCCAGACCAAGACAGGCGACCACCCGGTGGCCCTCCGATACAAGGACCGGTGTCAGCCCGGAAGTAGCCAGCGATGTGCACCGGTTGGCCGATTCATCGTCCAGCCCGCCGAGGCGAGCGGCGATGAAGGCCGGCGACCCGATGGTCAGGGTGCGGCCGTTGACGGTGCCTTCGATCCCGGAGCCAAGCGTCTGGAAGGCTTGAACCTTCGTGGGGATCGATGGCGAGAAGGCCTCGGATACCGCCCGGGCGATGGGGTGGTTCGACTGACTCTCGATCGCGCCGATGAGAGGCTTCAGGGCCTCATCACCACTCCAGCGGACAACGCTCATTCGGCCTTCGGTCAGCGTGCCGGTCTTATCCAGGAGCATTGTGCCGGGGGTCGCGACCACCTGGAGCGCCTCACCGCCCTTGATCAGGATGCCCCGCCGAGCAGCGCGGCCGATCGCGACTGTGAGCGCGAGTGGTGTGGCCAGACCCAGCGCGCAGGGGCACGTAACCACCAGCAGCGCGGTTGCGTGATCGATCGCGAGCGACGGGTTTGATGGGTGCAGCCAGAGCCAGAGGCCGAGCGTGATCGCGGCGAGGGCGAGCATTCCGGCTAGGAACCACCCCGCGATGCGATCCGCCAGCCGAACGATCGGGGCCTTCTGATCCAGCGATTGCTGGACCAGCAGCATCAGTCTGCCAACTCGTGTCTGGGTTCCCGTCGCCTCGACGCGGACCCGGATCGTTGAGCCGAGGTTGACGGTCCCGGCACAGACGTGATCACCGGTCTCGACACTCACCGGTCGAGACTCTCCCGTGAGCAGGGACTGATCGACCTGTGTCAGCCCGGCCACAACAACTCCATCGACCGGGACGGACTCTCCCGGGCGGACCTCCACAATCTGCCCGCAGAGGATGCTCTGAACCGAGACCTCGCGGATCGTGCCGTTGCTCGCCGGATCCGTGTCGCTCTCCTCCACGATGCGGGCGCTGGTGGGTGTCAGCGAGAACAGCATCTCGACCGCATCCGAGCTGCGTCTCTGCTGGCGATGCTGGATGAAGCGGCCCACCAGGAGCAGGAACACCAGCACGCTCAGCGTGTCGAAGTAGATCTCGCCGGTGCCGCGGATCGTGTTGACAACTCCCCAGATGCCGCCAGCGCCCAGGGCAAGGGCGATGGGGATATCCAGGTGCATGGTCCGGGTGCGCACCGCCGCCCACGCGGAGCGGAAGAACACCGACCCCGGCCAGACAAGCGCGATCACCGTGATCGCCATGCTGCTGACGCGGAACAGCGTTGCGTAGGCCGGTTCCATGGCATCGAACAGGCCCGCGTAGAGCGCGAGCCCCAGCAGCATGACGTTGCCCGCGCACGCCCCCGCCACACCGAGTCGGATCAAACGCTTGCGGTCATCGGCCCGGCGAGCCTCGCGGTCGGTTGCATCCCGTGCGGGATGTGGGGAGTACCCAAGAGCATTGAGACTCCGAGCGACCTGGGACAACGCCACACGCCGATCTTCCCAGACGATGCGGACCATGCCGCGGCGGAGATCGAGCCGCGATTCCACAACTCCCGGGCACACACGAGGGAGCCTCTCCACAAGCCACACACACGCGGAGCAGTGAACGCCTTCGATGAACAGTTCGACGGTGCGCAGCCTCGTCGATCCGTCTGCGCTCGTCGTGCCTTCGTCATCGGCTTTGGCCGGCGCTTCGAGAGAGCGGCAGTACAGCGCTTGAAACGCAGCGTCGTCGAACTCCGCGAACCGGGCGTTGGTCGATCGCGCAGGAGTGCGCTCTTCCTCGCTTTCAAGGCGTTTGCGGAGCTCGTAGTACCGGTCGAGGCCGCAGGAGTGGATGATCTCGTAGGCGGTGCGGCAACCGGCGCAGCAGAACTGTCGCTCTGCGCTGGGATCAATCAGGCCCGCGGGCACGGGGAGCATGCAGTGCGTGCAGGAGACGTGTCGCGCGGGCGACGCGGCCAAGTTTGAAGGAGCCTGCGAAGACGTCGTGTGCGGACTCATTTGTCCTCCCCGTGACAGCAGGGGGGAAGGTCGGTGTTCACTTCTGCCCGGGTGGTGCCGTTGTCATTGACCAAGCGGACCGCCGCCTCGGGCTTGGCGAGCGCCGGCAGCGTCAATCGCCCAAAGACCGTGTACGTCCCGACGACAACCAGCAGGATGCTGGTCAGCACCGGCAGGCGTGACCGCAGTGGCCCGGCGAGCGTCTGTGCTCCAAGACCGATCCCCGCCAGTATGGGCAATGTTCCCGCCCAGAACACCGCCATCACCGCCGCGCCGTACAGGGGGTGGGCAGTGCCCGCCGCGGTGACCGCGAACGCGTACAGCCAGCCGCAGGGCAGCAGCGTCGTGAGCAATCCCACCGTCCATGCGCGGGCGAGCGGGGAAGCGCCTGCAACAGCGCGGTGCCCCGCGGCCACAAGCGTCGTGAGAAGCGTGGGCATCGGGAGACGACGGATGCGTACGCCGCGAATGCGAAGCAGCGCCACGAGGCCGAAGCAGATCATGAGCCCGCCGGCGAGAACCGCTGCGGCACGCTGAACACCGATCATCGAGCCGCCAAGGTCCAGCGCGGCCCCGAGAGAACCCGCCGCGGCACCGAGCAGGGTGTACGTCACCAGCCTTCCCGTGCTGTATGCGATGTTGAGCGCGATCCGTGAGCGCCAAACGCTTGGCGCATCTTCGGGCGTCGCGACCGCGAACAGCACGAACGCGCCGCACATGCCGGCGCAGTGTGTGCTGCCGAGCAGGCTTGCGATCAGGACTGCCAACAGAAGCGAGGTCACTTCGTCTCCAACGCCGGAATGCTGGTCTTGTGGATCACGGTGTGACCACGAGACTCGATGGTGAGTTCAATGTTCCACTGGCCGGAATAGTTCAGGTCGATCGGCGAGGTGTAGATGCCGGGCTCGGTCTCGCGGCAGAGAAGCCGGACCCGGGCGGTTGCCCGCTGGCTGGGGAAGGCCTCCGCGCGGATCGATGCACCCACGATGGGTGCGCCGGAGTTCTCGCGGATCGCGGCTCGCAACACGGTCGCCTGGGACTCGGCATCACGCTCGAACGTCGTGACGTAGGTCCAGCCGAGGGCGGCGGCCTCGCGCTCCTGCTTGCGGATCTCGTCGTGCGCGAGGGCCTTGCGGTAGTAATCGGGCTCGATGGCCGCGCCGCCGTTCATGTTCGCGGCGTAGACCGTGACCCCCACGATGAGGACATTCATGCCCAGCAGCACAAAGACAATGCCCGGGAAGATGCGCGGCCGTTTCATTGTGGCGACCCTCTCGATCGGGAGCTTGGCCCGACCATGATAAACCGTGAATCTCGCGTCCTGTCCTCGCCGCTTTCCACGCGGATCACGGCGACACACCTGCCGTCCTTGAACGCCGATGGCGGGACGATGATCCCGCCGGTGATGGCGCGCGTTTCACCCGGATTCAGCGTCGCCGGCGGATCGTCGAGTCGAAGCTCGGCGCCCTCGGGCGAGATGACGGTGAAGGTGACCGGTGCGACGACGTCAAGCCGATTGGCGAGCTTGAGACTGACAGGGTTGCGGATGTTGCCGTCGCTCAGCGTCGAGAAGGGGAGCCCCAGGCCGCGCGTGACGATCAGTTCCACGCCCCCGGTCGTTGAGAGGACAAGGAGGAAGAGCGTCGCCACGACGAGCAGGATCGCGGGATACACGATGACGCGCGGGCGGAGGATGTGCGGCTTCTCTCCGGCCATCGACGCCTCGGAGCTGTAGCGGATCAGCCCCTTGGGACGACCGATCTTGGTCATCACCGCATCGCATGCATCGATGCACTGCGCACAGCCGATGCACTCCATCTGCAACCCGTTGCGGATGTCGATTCCGGTGGGGCAGGTGGTCACGCAGAGATGGCAGTCGATGCAATCGCCCAGCGCTGCGGGTTCATCGGTCTGGCCGACTGTCAGGGTCACTGGCGTCGCGACCTTGCGGCGGGCCTTGCCCCGGGGCTCGCCGCGTTTGCGGTCATAGCTGATGATGAGGGACTGGCGATCAAGCAGGGCGGCCTGGAAGCGGCCGTAGGGGCAGGCGACCAGGCACACTTGTTCGCGGAAGAAGCCGAAGTCAAAGAGCATGAGCCCGGTGACAATGACCACCACGGCAAATCCGATCGGGTGATTCAGCGGCGAGCCAAAGATCCAGTGGCGAAGCTGCTCCACTCCCACGAAGTAGGCGAGGAATGTGTGTGCGAGGAATGCGGCAGCGATGAGGTAGACGACGTACTTCAGAAACTTGGCCAGGCCGGAGCCCTTGAAGCCGCCCGTGCGAACGCGGCCGGGCGCACCCTCGAAGAGGCGCTCGATCGGACGGAACAGGAACTCCATGTACACCGTTTGCGGACACCCCCACCCGCACCAGACGCGGCCGAACAGGGCGGTGATGAAGAAGATGGCCAGGAACACGCCGACCATCAGCAGAGCGATGAGGAGCGTGTCAGTGGGGAGAAAAGTCTTGCCGAACAGCGTGAACCGGCGAGCAGGCAGGTCCAGCAGCACCAGCGGCTTGCCGTTGATCGACAGATAGGGAATGAGCGTGAAGATCGCGATGAGCAGATAGGCGACAGCGCGACGTGCGGTCAGAAAGCGGCCGAGGGAGAGCTTCGGGGTGATCCAGCGACGCGATCCGTCGTCGTTGAGCGTCGAGAGAATGCTCCCCGCCTCGGAGTCGACCGGCGGTGAGTTGTCGGCGTTCATGGCCTGTTTCTCCAGTCGACTTGGGCGAACATCGAGTCGGACACCTTCGATCTCGGCCTACTTCGTCTCAGTCTCAGCCGGGATGGGCGGCCACGGGTCGATCGGCTGCCCTTCGGGCGGCTTGGGATTGGCGGGGGTTGTGCCGCGAAGGTTCGCGACATACGCGGTGAGGATGACCCGCTCATTCTGCGAGAGGCGGTTCTCCCACGCAGGCATCGCCTGTCCGCCGGCGCCGCGCGTGATGACGTTGTACAAGTCCTCGAGCCTTCGAACGTTCTTGTAGCTTTCGTCGGTGAGGTTGACGCCGCTGCTGTCCACGCCGCCGCCGTCCTTCGCATGGCACTGGGCGCAGTTGCCTACGAAGATCGCCTCGGCGACTTCCAGCAGGCTGGTGTTGGCTCGCATCGCCTGAATGGTCGCCGCATCGTCGGCGAGATCGCCGACTTTGCCGAAGAGCCTTCTGCTCTCCTCGACCTTCGCGGCCTGCCAGGCGTCGGTCACGGTCCACGACTCGGAACTGGCCTGGAAGAACAGGAAGTAGAACACCGAGAACACGATGCTCGCAAGGAAGAGCATGTGCCACCAGCCCGGGGTCGGGTTGTCGTACTCTCGGATGCCGTCATACTCGTGCGCGAGAAGGTTCTCTTCGCTGTGGTGCTTGCCGCTCATCTTCGGTGATCCTTCCTTCAATCCGCGGTTCCGGGTTCAGCGGTCGCGGGGCGCATCTTCGAGGGGGAGCTGGGCCGCTTCGGCGTAGTCCTTGGCGTGGCGGTTTCGCAGCACACGCCACGATACCGCGATGAACACGCCCAGAAAAATGACCAGGGCCACTTGGGGAAACGTCGCCAGATTCATGTTGCTCACGATGTCGCTCATACGCATCGTCGGTCTCCTGCGGGGTTACTTCGGTTCATCCGCCGGCGCGGGGGCATTGATGTCCGTGCCCAGCCGCTGGAGATAAGCAAGCAGTGCGATGACCTGCTTGTCCGCCATGCCGGAATAGCCGCCCTGTCCTTCGAGTTCCGCGGCGAGACCCGCGGCCTGTTCTCTGGCCATCTCGGCCGCACGCCCGGGTTTCACGGCCTCGCCATACGGGATACCCAGCATCGCCATCGCGTTCACGCGCTCCTGAATCCGATCGAAATCAAGGTTGTTCTCGAGCAGATGGGCGTACGCGGGCATGACCGACTGCTGAATCAGAACGCGAGGGTCTTCGAGGTGCCGGATGCGCCAATCGTGCGACTGCCTTCCGCCGATGCGAGCCAAGTCCGGCCCGATGCGTCGGGAGCCCCACTGGAACGGATGGTCATAGGCGAACTCTCCGGGCTTGGAGTAGTCGCCGTAGCGCTTCGTCTCGGCGAAGATCGGACGGATCATCTGCGAGTGGCAGTTGTAGCAGCCCTCGGCGATGTAGATGTCGCGGCCGACGAGTTCGAGCGGCGTGTACGGCTTCACGCTCGCAAGCCTCGGGACGTTCCTCTCCCGCCACGAACTGGAGAACATCGGGACGATCACCATCGGCACGAGTTCAAGCGCCGATGCGATCACCACGGCGATGACCACCCAGACCGTGAAGCGAACGGGCAGCCGCTCCCACCGGCGGTGCCACCATGCCTGAAGGAACACATCGCCCTTGTGGCCCAGCTCCGTGTTCGCGGCGAGGCGTGAAGTCGGCCGCGGCGGATCGCGATACACCGCGCCAAGCCGCGGCGCGGAGTGCACGACCTGGGCGTACTGCTTCGGACGCATTGTCCAGGTCATGACCACGTTCCAGGCGCACATCAGCATGCCCGTGAGGAACAGCGTTCCGCCGAGCACGCGGAGCCAGTACATGGGGATCAACCGGATGACGGTGTCAACGAAGTTGGGGTAGGCGAGGCTGCCGTTCTGATCGAAGGCTCGCCACATCAGGCCCTGCGTCACGCCGGCGAAGTAGATCGGCACGATATAGAGAAGAATGCCGATCGTGCCGACCCACACGTGCGTCTCGGCAAGTTTCTTGCTCCAGAGCCTGTCCGTCTGGAAGAGCCGCGGCGCCAGCCAGTACAGCATCCCGAAGGTCATGAACCCGTTCCAGCCGAGCGCGCCCGCGTGCACGTGGGCAATGGTCCAGTCGGTGTAGTGGCTCAGCGCGTTGACGCTCTTGATCGAGAGCATCGGGCCCTCGAACGTCGACATCCCGTAGAAGGTGATCGCGATGACGAAGAACTTCAGCACCGGATCGGCCGCAACCTTGTTCCATGCTCCACGGAGCGTGAGGAGCCCGTTGATCATCCCGCCCCAGGAGGGCATCCAGAGCATGAGCGAGAACAGCATGCCCAGCGTGCTCGCCCATTGCGGGAGCGCGGTGTAATGCAGGTGGTGCGGTCCCGCCCAGATGTACAGGAACACCAGGCTCCAGAAGTGCACGATGCTCAGGCGATAGCTGTACACCGGCCGCTCCGCGGCCTTGGGCAGGAAGTAGTACATCATGCCCAGGAAGGGCGTCGTGAGGAAGAACGCCACGGCGTTGTGGCCGTACCACCACTGGATCATCGCGTCCTGCACGCCGGCATACACCGAAGAGCTCTTCAGCAGGCTCGAGGGAATCACCAGCGAGTTGACGACGTGAAGCACGGTGACGGTGGCGATCGTCGCGATGTAGAACCACAGCGCGACATACATGTGCCGCTCGCGACGCTTGATCAGCGTCATCATGAAGTTGACGCCGAAGAACCCGAGCCACACAACCGCGATCGCCAGATCGATCGGCCATTCAAGCTCGGCATACTCCTTGCTCTGGGTGTATCCGAGCGGGAGCGTGATGGCGGCGGAGACAATGATCGCCTGCCAACCCCAGAAATGCAGATTGCTGAGCTTGTCGCTCCACATGCGGGCCTTGCACAGCCGCTGTGTCGAGTAGTACACCGCCGCGAAGATGGCATTGCCGGCGAACGCGAAGATCGCGGCGTTGGTGTGCAGGGGTCGAAGCCGTCCGAAGTTCAGCCAGGACGTCTCGTAGAGGAACGCGAAGGCCGAGCCCATCCACGCGAACGGCCGGAAGCCGCCGATGGAGTACTCGGAGGCCACCGGCAGCACTAGTTGGAGGGCGACCAGCAGCCCGACGAGCATCGCAACCACGCCCCACAGGATGATCGCGAACGTGAACTTCCGGACAATGGCGTCGTCGTAGACGAACTGCTCCATCGGCCCGGGCTGGATCTCGCCGTGATCGCGGTGGGGAGCGGTTGCGCCGCTTGCGGAAGGGTGATCCGTCGCCGTTGACATCGCGCTCATGCCCTGCGTCTCCCTGTGATGCGATTGTCCATCCAGTCGGCAGGCCATTGCGGACTAAGAGACAATCATATCGACATATCGTGATTATCGTCTATTCTTCGATCAAGTCAAGTTGCTGGGCCGCTGCCTGGAAAAGTTCCTGTCCTACCGGAAGTGGGATGCTTGACTCACTGGACGTTTGGATCAAGATTGGTGGCGGGTTGACTAACAGACTTCTGTATCTTATACTCCGCATTACGGAGGGCATGTCAAAAATGCTAGCACAGGCCGTCGGTTACGCCGCCGCCGCGCTCGGCTGCCTCGCATCTCGTGAGGGCAAGCCCTTGTTGGTGAAAGAGATTGCGGAGGCCTGTGGGATTCCCCAGGCGTACTTGGCGAAGATCGTCAACGTGCTTGCTCGACGCGGACTCGTCACGACCCAGCGGGGTATCGGCGGGGGCGTTGCTCTCGCAAGGCCGGCCGAGGAGATCACTCTCCTGGACCTCTGCGAGGCGCTTGGAGACCCCATCGTGCAGCCGCGCTGCATGCTGGAGAACGCTCCGTGCTCTGATGAGCGTTCCTGCCCTGCACATCGCTTCTGGACGGCGCATCGGGACGAGCAGATCGCGTTCCTCCGGTCCACGACCGTCGCGGCCATGGCCGAGTTCACGCGCCGGCAGAGTTCGCCGAACACGGCTGGCTGATGCCGTCGCCGGCTGCCGGATGCGCCGGATTCTTCGTCCTTGCGCGGAGCCGATTCGCGTGGGATGGCAAAGCACTGTGAGCGCGTGTGTCGATGAACCGTTCCCGGACTCGCGTGAGTCATGGGTCAGGGGCCGATAAACCGCCACGGGATCCAAGGTGCCGATTTCAGATCCGAACGACATCATGGCCTTGGTACGGCAGGCCATCCTGCTGCCGGCATCCGGGCGAGAGGCCTTCCTTCGCTCCAGGTGCCACGACGACCCGGCGATGCTCGGGCGTGCCCTCGCTGCGCTTCGGGCACAAGACGTGTCGACGATCGCCCGCGACACAGCGCAGCCTGAACGCGACCGGGATGAACCGCCGCTCGCGGCGTCGGTCTGCGGCATGCCGGCGCGCCTTGGACGTTACCAGATCCTCGGCCTCCTCGGTGAGGGAGGCATGGGTGTGGTGTACCTCGCCGAGCAGGACAGTCCGCGGCGTAGCGTCGCGTTGAAGGTCATGCGGCCCGGTGCGCTCTCGCCCCAGCTTCTACGGCGGTTTGAACTCGAGTCACAGGTGCTCGGGAGGTTGCAGCACCCGGGCATCGCGCAGGTGTTCGAGGCAGGGGTGTTTGATGCGGCGGAGCTCGGCGGCGCGGCGACGGGCGGGGGCAGCCGGTCCGCCCAGCCGTTCTTCGCCATGGAGCACGTGCGCGGCGTGCCCCTGACGATGTTCGCGGATGGAGCGAACCCGACTCACGAATCGCTCGATCGGACCGCGCGACTGGAACTGCTCATCAAGGTGTGCGAGGCCGTGCAGCACGCACACGCGAAGGGCGTGATTCACCGCGACCTGAAGCCGGCGAACATCCTCGTGGTCGAGGATCCCGCCGCGACAGGGTTCGGCCAGCCCAAGGTGCTCGACTTCGGCGTCGCGAGAGCGACCGATGGCGACATCGCCGCCGCGACACTGCAGACGGATGTCGGTCAGCTTGTGGGCACTGTGCCATACATGAGCCCTGAGCAGATCGCGGGCGATCCCAACGAGCTGGATACGCGCTCGGATGTGTACACGCTTGGTGTGATCCTCTACGAACTGCTGTGCGGTCGGCTGCCGCACCGGCTCAGCGACAAGACAGTCCCGGAGGCTGTCCGCATCATCGGTCAGGAGGACCCAGATCCTCCGTCCTCAGTGGACCGTGCTCTTCGCGGCGACCTGCAGACGATCATTCTTAAGGCTCTGGAGAAGGATCGATCGCGGCGATACCAGTCCGCTTCGGAGTTTGCCGCGGACATCCGCCGCTTCCTCTCCGATGAGCCGATCTCGGCTCGACCCCCGAGCAGGACGTACCAGCTTCGCAAGTTCGCGCGCCGGAACAAGGGCTTGGTAGGGGGCCTGTGCGCTGCCGCATTCATGCTGGCCGCGGGTGTGATGGCCGTGTCGTGGCAGGCTGTCCGTGCCACTCGCGGCTGGGATATGGCACAGACCGAAGCGGACAACGCGCTGGCGGTGAATGAGTTCCTGAATCAGATGCTCGCTTCGGCGGACCCGGAGAACAGCGGGGGGCGCGAGGTGACGGTGCGGGAAGTGCTGGACTTGACGGGGCAGAGCGTCGGCGAGATGCTCGGATCGCGCCCACGAGTGCACGTCTCGATCCGTGGCACACTCAGCAACACGTACCGGAGCATTGGGGAACTGGATCGTGCGATCGAGCATGCACGCGCGGGGTATGAAGCCGCGCGGGAAGGCTTCGGACCCGACAGCGCGTTCGCGGTGGACGCTCAGCGGGTGCTCGCGATCATGCTTGTGGAAAAGGGCATTCACGAAGAGGCGGAGGCTCTCAATCGTGACGCGATCGAACGGGTGAGACGAACGCGGGGAGATGACAGCGCCGACTTTGTGCTCGTCAACGGGGAACTGGCGAGGATCCTGCTGGAGACAGGCCGGATCAAGGAATCCGTCGAGGCCTGGCGGAAGTGGATCCCCGAGGCAGAGCGGCTGCTCGGCAAGGAGCACCGCGAGACGCTCACCATGATGAACAACATGGCGATCGCGCTCAAGGACCTGGGCGAGTATCAGGAAAGCGATGACCTGCTGAGAAAGCTCGTCGAGATCCGCCAGAGAATCTACGGTCCGGATCATCCTCAGACGCTGTATGCAATCAACAGTCTCGCGGCGAACATCCAACGGCAGGGACGCAACTCGGATGCAGAGCCTCTGTTCCGCGAGACACTTGAACGCAGGCGCCGAATCCTCGGAAACGACCACGTCTCCACGATCGCCAGTGTCGGCAATCTTGGGGTGACGCTCATCAGCCTGGGTCGGCTGGCGGATGCCGAGCCGCTGATTGCCGAGGCGCTCGCCGGGAACCGTCGATTGCTTGGCGATGAGCACGCAAAGACGCTCATCATGATGGCGAATCAGGCATACCTGCTTGAAGAACTTGGACGAAGCGACGAGGCCGAAGCGCTCTACCGCGAAACGATCAGCATTCGCAGGAAGGCGTCGGGCGGTCAGGATCCGGAGACCTGGGCTCCGATGAACAACCTCGCCACGCTGTACCACCGCCGCGGGAAGCTGACCGAGGCCGATTCGCTCTTTCGTGAGCTGCTCGAGCTGTGCGGCCGGTCGTTGCCGCCGGACCACCCCTACACAGCCATCTTCAGCAACAACTACGCCGATTGCCTGGTCGATCAGAAGCGGTACGACGAAGCAGAGCGGCTCCTGATTTCCAGTCAGGCGGTGCTCGACAGCAAGTTCGGCGTCGATCACGCGAGGAGTGTGAAGGGGCGAGCACGGCTTGCGAGACTGTACGACCTCACCGGCCGATCCGAGATCGCCTCAAAGGTCCGCTCGGAGTCTCCGCCGGCGGAGCTCGGCACGCAGGGTCGGTAGCGGGTGCGAGGGTTCGTGCTGCGCCGGCGTGCCTTACCGAGATCTGCGCGGTTCAAGAGGTGTGCGTGTTTGCTCGATGCGCGTGGCAACCCGCCCCTCGCTTGCGAGCTTCGCGAGAGTTGGCGCCAAGACGCTGGCAGAGGGACTCTTCCCCTCCCAGACCGGAGCGACTTCGGCTACTCCGCACTCCCCAGATACTCAATGCTGGCAGCGGTCGCATCATCGCTGGGCGGAGCGCCATCCGCGAAGCGTGCGATCGCCTTGAAGATCTCCACGATGTCGGCATCGCAGCCTCGACTCGGCGCGAGAGCCTGCTCCAGCCGTACATTTCCAAACGGCTCACCGGACGCGTTGCGCTCGTCGAGGATGCCATCGGAGTAGAGGATGATTCGGTCCGACGGTGCGAGACGAATGGTTGAGGAGTGGTATCGGGTCTCGGGGTCGATTCCCACGGGGATGGCGGTTCCGCCCTGCGACGGATGGAGCGTCGCTCCGGTGCGATGGAACCAGTACCCGTGTCCGGCATCCACATACTCCACGGTGCCGTCGGGTGAGAATACTCCGAGCCAAAGCGAAACGAACCGCCCGCCCAACGATCGCTCGCCGAGATACCGGTTCAGCCCTGAGACCGCCTTCGCCGGGTCTCGCGTCGCCAGGATCTGTGCGTTGAGCTGAGATTGGGCCGCGGCCATGAGCATCGCGGATGCAGCCCCGTGCCCGGAGACATCGCCCAGGCAGATGGCGACGCGCCCGTCCCCGAGCGGGACGACATCGAACAGATCGCCCGCAACAAAGACACCAGGACGCATCTGCATGGCATACCCCAGGAATCCCTGGGCCGCCTGTGCCGGGGGCATGATGAACTGCTGGGCTTCGCGTGCCGCCGAGAGCTCCGCGGCAAGGGCGGACTGACGCCGTTCCAGTTCCATGCGCTTGAGGTTTGAGAGCGCGAGCCCGCAGGCGTTTGAGATCGCCTCGCAGAAGGATGCCGCCTCACCCTGCGCGCCGCCTTCGCCGTGCTGTGCATCGATGTACAGCAGCGCGACCAACTCGTTTCCAACGAAGACCGGTGCGCAAACGGCCCAGCGGATCGAAAACTCGCAGACGCTTTGAGCCTTGCCCTCCCCGCCCAGGGCTTGATCCTCGTGGAGGATCGCCGTCTGTCCGCCGGAGGCCGCATGGATCAGCGTACGGCTGAACGTGAGCTCGGGGCTTCCGTCGGCGGACCGGGGACCGGTAAAGGCGACAATCCCGAGTTCGTCGCCAACACCCCCGGTCGGCCTCAGGACGGCCCCGCGAGAACTCCCGGCACCGGCGAGCGCCGCTTCCAGCGCGCTTCGCGCCAAGGAAGCCTCGTCGGGCGCGGAGGCCATCCGGGCCAGCCCCTCCATCAGCATCCGAAGCTGCCGGGCGCCCGCCGGCAGCGGCCGCTCGCCGACGCGCTCGATTCGCGCGGTCCTGCGGCTGTCGTCATCGATCGTTGCCGATGTGCTCGGACTCGAGAGACCGATCGCGACTCGAAATGACCACGGACCGATGCGAACAAGGTCGCCCGAAACCAGGGGGAGGGGAACGGAGGTGGAGAGTCTTTGCCCGTTGACCCACGTCCCGATGACCGAGCCCACATCCATGATGAACCACGCGCCATCGCGAAGGGAGAGCACGGCGTGGCGACGCGAAACGGCTTCGTTCAACAGGCAGATGTCGCATTCGATCGCGCGGCCGATCGTCATCTGCTTCGAGCCGGTGCTCGAATAGCTTCCGCCGTGTGGCCCGGCGAGGGTGTGAAGGGTGATGTCGGGTTCGCGCGTGAGCATTCGTCCGGCGGCGACCGCCGTGCGCATCAGACTACCGGGAAATCGAACTCCGTGCTGGCCGGTTCAGGTGGGGCAGCCCGCGAACCACGCGGCGAGGAAGGCGAAGATGTCCGACACTTCGATACCGCCCACACCATCAAAGTTCGCGGCGGGTTCCATCGCAAACCACGCCGAGAGGAATCCGAAGATATCGGGGACATCTGCGGTGCCGTTGGCGTTCCAATCGGCCGGGCACGGCGGGAGTTCGCATTCATCGGGCACGCCGCTCTCGTCTTCATCAAGGGAGTACCCGAGGGCGATGTCGCAACTGTCGATCCTGCCATTGTTGTTGCAGTCGGGCTCGAGCGGGGTGACAGGGACCGCGAAGGTGATGCTCAGCACCGGCCCGAGCGCGCCGCCATCGGCTTCCGATGACCAAAACTCCACAATCGGACCGGATGTTCCGACCGTCTCGACGATGTAGCCGTAGTTCAGCGAAGGGTTGGCCATCCAGAAGCGAAACGCGTCGGTGATCCCGCTGCCGGCAAACTCGATGCGGGACTCGACGTTTGTCATCGCGACTTCACCATCCGTCGATCCGGCGGCATCAACGAACGTTTGGCTGGGGTGATACTCCGCCGGGGAAGTACCGGTGCCGCCGAGCAATCGCGCGCCGGTGATCGTCCATGGAACCGTGTTGAAGCGTGCATGATTGTTCGTCACAGCGCCGGGACAACTGATGCAGTTGTCCCGCTCCGGGTCTCCCCAGGGCTTGAGCACGCGTCGGACCTCGAGCGTCGTTGGGGCTCCGAAGTCCGGAAGCACACTGAATCGGGCATCGAGGATCAGGTTGGGGTCACTGAGACCACAGTCGGCCGCGAGCACATCTGTGAAGCCAAAGCGAACAAACCCCTTGGTCTCCGGGACCGTGGTCGGATTGATAATCATCCGGTCGAGCGAGGTGTTCGCCTGGCCCTGACGGGGATCGAACGATGCATCGGACGCAACGCCGGGGAAAGTCTGGATTCCCGCATCACCGAAGGTCACGGTGATCGTTCCGTCCATCACAAAAGACTTGCGGTTGTCAAGGTCCTCAACGTCCAGAACGTTTGCCTGCGGCGCACCGAGCGCCTGCGCGAGATCGGCGATCGGACCCGGGATGAGTGTGTATGTGCTCGTGCACCCGCTGTACACCAGCGGAACGGTCAGCCGCACCCGGTTGCCAAGCTCGGCGTTGACCGTGGCCGCGGTGGGTTCAAAGACGCTTGTGCCGTCGGTCAGCGTGTAGTTCCCGGGGTCGGAAGCGGTGACAGGATCCACGGCCTCGCTGAACACAACCTCAACGGAGGTCATGCTGACCGGCAGCATGGCGACGACCCGCGGTGGCGTGCTGTCCGTCAGGGTGGTGATGTCGACCGCCGCAAGGTTTCCATCGAGTTCGTTCAGGAATGCCTCCAGGTCGCGCATCAGGGCGTGCGAGAGCTGACTCACGTTGCCATGCAAGTCTGGCTGCAGACCGCCCGTGTCGGTTGAGCGCAGGACGTCCCACATCTTCAGCCCGACCTGACGCGTGATCGCCGCGCCACTGATCGGCACGACCTGGCGGAACCCGCCCGAGTCCCACGATGAGACGAGGGAGGGCGTGTTGAAGGCGGGTCCCTCGAAGTCCGGCAGCGGTCTGAACCCACCCACATTGTGAAACGCGAAGTCGGTGTACGCCGGCGCGGGGTGACAGGTGATGCATCCCGTGGCCAGCGGCCCCTCCGTGAGCTGATACAGCATCGCGCCACGGATCGCCGCCTCCGTGAGGGTGCCATCGGTGTTTCGATGCGGGCTTCGCATCAGCGGAGGAAGACTGAGGACAAACGCGGCCATCGCATCGAGCTCGGGACTCAAGCCCGCGTTCGGCGCCCCGAGCGGATCGTTCGGGAGCCCGAGGAATCCCGACCCCAGCATGAAGTTGCCGCTGAACGTGAACTCGAAGTCCTGGACTTCATCGCGGTCCCCGGATCGATGGAGCTGGCCGCGGCCGTTGGCCTGCGGAGCCATCGAGATCGATTGCCCCCGCATGGTGAGCGTCTTGCGGCGACCGGCGTTGAGCGTCGAGAAGTCCCACACAAAGCCGTCGGTCTCTCCGCCGGGGTGGCACGATGCGCAGGAGACTTTCTGATTACTGCTGATGCGAAAATCGTTGCTCGAGTTGAAGATCTTCGCGCCGAGCAGAATGTCCGCATCCAGGGGCTCTTGCGACGCCACAGCCGCAACGCGGGCGATCTCCGTCCATGTTTGTGCGTCCAGGATCGAAACGTCACGAGAGAGGTAGTTCAGCACGTAGACGCGGTCGGCTACGGGCGACCATGCCAGACCGATGGGATTGTCGCCGACGGGCAGTTCCTGGAGCGGCGGCGCATTGAACGGTTTGGCGATGCCTGTGGAGCTGGGCACAACCAGCACATCGTTGCTGTGCGCCATCGAGATCAGCGCAACCGAGCCGTCGCTGTTGAAGGCGATGTCGGATGGACCCGCGACGCCGGCATTCCAGCCATCGCCCAGGAGCTGGCTGGTCTGGCTGTGGGCGATCACAGCGCTGAACACGACTCGGTTGTTCAGATCAAACTCGAGGGAAGCGAGATCGTGCTTGAGCACGGCCGCCTGGATCACCGTATCCGAACTGAAGGGGTTCGCTCGGAAGTTGTGCAACTGCATCGGAATCCACAGTTCGCTGGTCGTGGGACGAACAGCGATCTGCGAGGTGGGGAAGATCCACCCGCCCTCGGGAACGCGAGGGTCCTCGCTGGGAATTTGAAATCCGAACTTCGGATCGATCGAGCGGATCCGGTGCACCGTGCCCATGGTCAGGGTGTCCGTGTCGATGACACTGACATAGCCGTGATCGCCGTCGTTGAACTGGTGCGCGACGGAGGCGGTGGTCGCCCCCGTAAACGTGATGGACAGAGGCTTGGCCGCCATGTTCTCGAACGACTTGAGGACCGTGCGAGTCGTCGCGTCCACGATGGAGACCGTGTCGGATCGATACATCGCGATGAGCGCGGAATCGCCGGATGGAGGGAAGGCGATCGCCACCGGCCCGCTCCCATAGGGCAGACTGATCGTGGCCGTCTCCATGCCTGTCGCCGCGTCGATCACAAAGACCCGGTCGGAATCCTGAGCGGCGACCCAGATCTCGCTCCCGCCGGGCCTGATCGCCAGAGCCCGCGGGTTGTGCGGCCCGCCGGTCGCCGGCAGCGCAAACTCCAGAATGCTGTTGTCGGCGGTCGCCAAACGCGAGATGCTGTTGTGATCCGGGTTGACGAACCAGACGAACGCGCCGTCGGCCGTGGCATGGATCGGGCCGCTCTTATGCAGGATCGCGCCATCGCCGCGCGCAATACCGCCAAGGGCCAGCACCGCCGCCACGCCGAAGCCAAAATATCGCCCCACGATCGGTTGAGATCCCATCCCTATCCTCATTATGCCTCCGAAGAGCACGGACCCTCTTCGTGCGTTCCGGCTTCACGGGAAACTCAGGCGCCCTGCACCGACAGCGTCAGAGCGGTGGCTCCCGGATCGCAGAAAGAAGCAGAACGTAGCCTACCCCATGATCCGGCAAAGACGAAGAGGTTCCAGAAACGATTCGTGAATCCGAATACGATCAGAATGCGAACATTCTTGTTCGCTTGGTCCCGTCAGCCGCGTCATATCGTCGGTGGGTCCGCAGGAGGGTTTGATGACAGAAGCACGTGAGTCTGCTCCCCGGCCCCAGGAGTCGTTGATGGACGATGCAACCGCCGAGATTGCCCGGTTTCGGACCGACTATCTCGCGGTTCGCGAGCAGGTCCTTCGGGTCATCGTCGGACACGAGGATGTCGTCGACGGGGTCCTCACCTGCCTGTTCTGCGATGGCCACGCGCTCCTTGAGGGAGTTCCCGGGCTGGGCAAGACGCTGTTGATTCGCACGCTTGCGCGCGCCCTGCAACTGACGTTCTCACGCGTCCAGTTCACCCCGGACCTCATGCCCGCGGATATCTCCGGAACGACGGTGGTGATGGAGTCGGAGCAAGGCTCCACAGCGCCATCGCGGCAGTTTGTGTTTCAGCCCGGCCCGGTGTTCGCACAGATCGTCCTCGCCGACGAGATCAACCGCGCGACGCCCAAGACCCAGTCCGCGATGCTCGAAGCGATGCAGGAGCGCAGCGTCACTGTGGGAGGTGTCACACACGCGCTCCCGAAGCCGTTCCTGGTCATGGCAACGCAGAATCCGATCGAGCAGGAGGGCACGTACCCGCTCCCGGAGGCGCAGCTGGACCGGTTTTTCTTCAAGCTCCTCGTGAGCTTCGGCGGCAGGAGCGAGCTTGCGGAGATTCTCAACCGCACCACCTCAGGCCGATCGGAGGATGTGCTCCCCGTGCTCACCGCCGAGCAGATCACCGCCCACCAGCGACTGGTTCAGCGTGCGGTGATCGCACCGCCCGTTCAGGACTATGCGGTGCGTGTAGTGCTCGCGACCCACCCGCGCGGGCGCGCCGGCTCAGGCACGCTGCAGGAATCGTTCTCGACTCCCCTGGTGGATCGCTATGTGCGACTTGGCGCCTCGCCCCGGGCCGCGCAGGCAATCGTTCTCGCGGCCAAGTGCCGGGCGCTTCTCGATGGCCGGGCGGCCGCATCGATCCACGATGTGCAGCAGATGGCACGCCCAGCGCTTCGTCACCGCCTCATTCTCAACTTCGAAGCCCAGGCGGAGGGCGTGTCGGCCGACGCTCTCATTGAGAACATTCTCGCGACGCTCCCCACGCGATCAGACACCTGAGTGCGGCCCTCACCGCGACTTGCCGGGGAAGCCATCCCACGCGCCGAGTTCGATCGCCGCATGCGGCGGACGGTCCTCCCACGGGAACACCGGCCGCGGCCACGAAGACCGCATGCCCGTGGGGTCTGTTCGAGTGATGCCCAAACGAATCCAGTGACCGTCCGCGAGCACACTCTCGGGGAGCGGAACCCACGCACTCCACCCGCCGTCTGCCTGTTCGACGGCCGCGAGGCTGCTCTCGCCGCGAGAAGTCACGACCTGGCCATCGGCGAAAGCTCGTAGTGTGACCTCACCACCCTTGCCGGCGAGATGGATCAGAACCTCATCCGTCCATTCACCCGCGGAAGCAGGCGGGACGCGGCACTCCACATACAAGAGCCATCGGCGCCGTGTCGCGGGCGACTCGCCCGAGCCCGCGATGTCCTGCGTAAGCAGCATCGCGGCGGTCTTTCGCAGATCATCGCTGACTGGTTGGCCGAGCCCTGCCGGCGTGGGACCGGTGCGGGTGCTGCCGGAATCGGTGCACGCTTCCAGCCAGGTTCCCATCGTCCAGTCGTGGAAGAACGGGGCGAGCGATAGACCCGGCGGACGAGCGGGCAGCGCGCGATGAACGACCGACCGTCGCGCTGTCCAGTCTCCCAATCCCACGATCAAGCCGGCATCGCCCCCAAGCCCGGGGTCTGCGCCAACCAGCGTTGTCTCGACCACAGCGGGATTCAGCGACACGATCTCCTCTGGCCGCGAGGCGGCGGGGCGGCTGATCATCATCGCCGTCGGGCCGGACCGGGGATTCAGTATCAGGCCTGCGACTCGGGCCGCGGTGACGCCCGAGGCAAAGTCAACAAGCGCCGCATCGTCCGCGACCCACGCGGCATGCCGTGGCAGCGCATGCAGCCAGTCGCGAACACGCCGAGATCGAGCCTGCGCGGAGACGGAGGGCGAAAGCAGATCCCGGAGGAGGCGTCCGAGAGAGCCGTCATCGACAGGCCACGCGGGTACCCGGGCAGAGCCGAACTCCGTCAGCAGTCCGAGTCGGTCCCGGAACTCCCCGGCAAGGGCGGCATCCGCCGCGCCCAGACGATCCAAAGCCTCACTCCATTCAGACTCGATCTGTTCCGCAAGCGACTCAAGCGTCTTGTCGCCGAATTCATCGCGAGCCGGCCCGGGTGCGACCAGGGGTTCGCCCGCGGCCATCCGGGCCCGCCAGCGGTCATAGGGGGACCGGCGTGCCGAGTCGAGACAGGCCTCGGCCCAACCCGTGATTGCTCCTCGATCCCGTGGCGGCGTGTCGAACGGCACGCGTCGGAGCCAGCCGGTCGCGATGCGGCGTCCGTCGAGCACAAGCTGTTGCCCCTCTACTTCAGGGGGAATATCTATCGCAAGGTACCATTGCCCCTCATGCAGGGGGGCTTCTCGGCGAATCGCCGCGCTGGCCGAGAGTGCCTCCCACGAGGCTCCGGCATTCATCCATGTCGCCGCTCGAAACGCGACAAGCGCGGCACCGATCGTCTGCCGAGCCTTCGGAGCGTTCTCTCCCGGCCCGTTCCGCACGCCCGGTCCAACCCACCAAAGGGGGGCATACAGAACCGCGCCACCGCTCATTCGCGCGAGCACCAGCCCTTCGCGAATCTGCGCCTGTGACGGATCGAACGGCACGACCAGTTGGGCGCCGGAACGGGCCCAAACCTCGATCTGACCGGCGTTCCGCTCGTCCGGGGCGGAGACGGGTTGGGTCGAATCGACCCGCTCGGTGTTGGCCGAGCCGCTCGCCGCGAACAGCGCCATCGAAAGTAGCGCGATGAGAAGCAGGAGGGGTGAGCGCCGAAAGTCACGCCCCGGGGTCTCCGATAACACCCGGGGTGGGTTGCACGGCTGCTGAAACACCGGGAGGCACGAGATGGTGCTTTGTGAGTCGGATTGCACGCATGTGTTCCGTGTCTACCTGCCCCAGGCCACGACTGTTGAACTGGTTGGGGCGTTCAGCAACTGGCGTGAGAGCCCCATCGCACTCGTGCGCGAGCATAGCGGATGGTGGTCTGTACGGCTGGAACTCCCTCCGGGTGACCACGAGTTTTCATATCTCGTCGATGGCTCCACGTGGCTCCCCGACTACGCGGCATCCGGCGTCCGGCGGAACGGCTTTGGCGGCTGGGTGAGCCAGGTTGTTGTACCGGCCCAGCGCCGCCCAGCCGCACGCGCGGCCTGACCTGCTCTGGGACTGGCCGCCGGAATGAAAACGGGCCGGCGAGGTGCCGGCCCGTCGGGAAACCAATGAATCGGCCCCGTAGATTTACGGGAAGAGGCCGCGGACCTGGTAGACCTTGCCGATGTTCTCAAGCGCGGCGATGTAGGACGCGGTCCGCATGTCGCAGTTGTACTTCTGACGCGAGAGCTTGGTTCGGCGGGCGGCCATGACCATGTGGCGGTTGAGCGCCTGGTCAACCTCTTCGGCATCCCACGAGACGCAGCTCTTGTTCTGAACCCACTCGAAGTAGGACACGGTCACGCCACCCGCGTTCGCGAGGATGGCGGGGATGACCTCGATGCCGCGCTCGGTCAGGACGCGGTCACCGGCGGGAGTGGTCGGGGCGTTGGCGCCCTCGACGACAACCTTGGCGTTGATCCAGCCGGCCTGCTGCTCCTGCACCATCTGCTCAAGAGCGGCCGGGATGAAGGCATCGACCTTGGTCTTGTAGAATTCCTCAACGGAGATCTTGGACGAGTTCGCGAAGCCGGCGACGCCGCCGGTCTTGGCGACATGGACCGCGAGCGCCTCGGTGTCGATGCCCTTCTCGTTGAAGATCGCGCCGGTGTGATCCATGACGCTCAGGAGCTTTGAGCCCATCTTGCCGAGGATGCGCCCAGTCCAGGAGCCGACGTTTCCGTAGCCGATCAGGCTGAAGGTCATTCCCTCCATCTTGATGCCAAGCTCAGGGGCGAGCTCGACGAGGGTGTCGACCAGTCCCTGGCCGGTGGCCTTCTCGCGTCCGGCCGAACCGCCGTACTCAATGGGCTTGCCGGTGACCACCGCTTCGGGATTGTGCCCGCCCATCTCGGACAGGAAGGTGAACGTGTCAGCGATCCACGCCATGTGCTGAGCGTTGGAGCCGACATCCGGCGCGGGAATGTCGTAGTCCGGTCCGATCTGGTGCGCGATCGCGGTGGTGAATCGTCGGACGATGCGCTCCATCTCGCCGGCGGAGTGCTTCCTTGGGTCAACCTTGATGCCGCCCTTGCCGCCGCCGAAGGGCACGCGGACGAGCGAGGTCTTCATGGTCATCAGGAACGCGAGGCTCTTGACGTCGTCGAGGTGCGTGTCGGGGTGGAATCGCACGCCGCCCTTGTACGGGCCGAGCGCGTTGTTGTGCTGAACGCGGTAGCCCTTGAACAGCTTGAAGGTTCCGTCGTCCATCCGGACGGGGAAGTGCACCATGATCTCGTTCTTCGGCTGCGCGAGGATCAGCTGAATCTCGTGCGGCAACTCCATCATCTCCGCCGCGGTCAGCATGGTGTCCACGGTCTGGAGGTACAGGTTGTTCGGGTCGCGCGGCAATCCAACCTCGTCGAACACCGGGCTCTTGAACAACTCGCGGCGCGGTGCGGTCGACGGCTTCGAAGGGGCGATCGTGGTCATGATCCTCGCCTGATGCGTGGTGCAACATCCGCCGCGGCGTTGATTGGCCCAATTGAGCGGACCGCTTCCGGCAGGTTGCCTGATCGCGGCGTACGCTCCGTGATCGGGCAAGAAAGTCGGAAACGCGCCGGCCGCGGCGTGTGGCGGCGCGTTTCCCAGTCGTCGGTTGGCCCGGCGAACAGGGAACACGATGATACTCTACCACTCCGCGGATCTCTTCTGGGCGACGCGGATCAAAGGCACCGCCGATGGACTGGGAATCCCCGCCCGCCCGGTGCGAACCATCGACATGCTCGAAGCGCGGCTGGCCGACTCCACCATCAAGGCGATGGTTGTGGATCTCGATGCGCCGGAAATCGCGGTACTTCTGATCAATAGGCTCCGATGCCCGAACGCGACCCCCACGGAACGTGGTATCGTGATCCTCGCGTATGGCCCTCACGTCGCCGTCGATGCCTTTGAGACCGCGCGCAAGGCCGGTGCGGACCGGGTTCTGGCTCGGGGCGCGTTTGCCCGCAACCTGCCGGACTGGCTTCGGGCACTGAGTGGTGGGGCGGGTACGTTTGCGCACGCCCGGGACTCTCTGCCGATCGAGGAGTAAGGCGCAGCGGAATTCTGGCCGCAACTGTGTGCGGCGACTATCCTTGCCGCTCCGGCAAATGGCCGGGCCGAGTATCTCCTGCGTGGTGCAGGAGCGGCAGACCGCACCCCTAGCCGCCCCTGTGGGGCATCCAGACGCACGATCGTCCCTGACCCGGCCGCCCGCGACCAACGTGGCGGCCCGTTTCTTCGGGACGGATCAGCGCACCGGAGCCACCCTCAGGAGTCCTGTTCACACCGCGCCGGCGGCCGCGAAGTGTCATCGATCGGAAAGCACAAAGCACATGGTTGACGAGAATCTGATTGCATCCCTTGGTATCGCCGAAGATGAAGCGACCTCGCTGATCTCCATGGCCCTGGGCCAGACTGTTGCCGGGGGCGACATGGAGTCGCTGTTGACCGGGCAGGTCCAGTCCTTCGCGCCCGGACAGATCTACGAGGGTCGGGTCATCGGCTTCGCCGGGGATGACGTGGTGATCGAGGTGGCCGGACTGAAGTCCGAGGGCCTCGTTCCCCGCGAAGAGTTTGACAACGCCGACGCGATCAAGGTCGGCGACAAGGTCAACGTCCTGCTCGAGAAGATCGACGGCGACGGTGGCCTGGTCGAACTCTCCAAGCGCAAGGCCGACCGCATGCTCAACTGGCAGCGGCTCATCGACACCACCCGCGAGGGCGACGTGGTCGAAGGCCGAGTGATGCGGAAGATCAAGGGCGGACTGCTGGTGGATATCGGCGTGCCGGTCTTCCTCCCGGCATCGCAGGTGGATGTCCGTCGTCCCGGCGAGATCGGCGAGTACATCGGTCGCGATATCCGCGCGGCGGTCCTGAAGATCGACACCGAGCGCCGCAACATCGTCATTTCCCGGCGCAAGCTCATCGAAGAGGAGCGCGAGTCCGCCAAGAAGCGGCTGATGGAGAACCTCAAAGAGGGCATGGTCGTCAACGGCACGGTCAAGAACATCGCCGATTTCGGCGCGTTCGTGGACCTTGGCGGCATCGACGGCCTGCTGCACATCACCGATATGTCGTGGGGCCGCGTGAACCACCCGTCGGATGTGCTCAAGATCGACCAGAAGGTCACCGTCAAGGTGCTCAACATCGATCGCGAGAAGGAGAAGATCGCGCTGGGCATGAAGCAGCTCGAAGTCTCCCCGTGGGAAGAGATCGAGAAGAAGTTCCCCGTCGGCTCGCGCGTGCACGGCGAGGTGGTCAACATCATGTCCTACGGCGCGTTCGTCCGGCTCGAGCCGGGCATCGAGGGCCTGGTCCACATCTCCGAGATGTCCTGGACCCGCCGCGTCAACCACCCCTCCGAGCTCGTCCAGCCCGGCACCAATGTCGATGTCGTCGTCCTGGAGATCAACAAGGACAAGCAGGAAATCAGCCTCGGCATGAAGCAGACCGAGGTCAACCCGTGGGAGCTGGTGGGCGAGAAGTACCCCCCCGGCACGGTCATCGAGGGCACGGTCCGCAATCTCGCCAACTACGGCGCGTTCGTCGAGATCGAGCCCGGCATCGACGGCCTCCTGCACGTCTCGGACATCTCCTGGACCAAGAAGGTCACTCACCCCAACGAGGTGTACAAGAAGGGCGATGCGGTCCGCTGCGTCGTGCTGGATGTGGATCGCGAGAAGCAGCGTGTCGCCCTCGGCGTCAAGCAGCTCCACGAGGATCCGTGGCTCCACGCCATCCCGGATGCGTACAAGCCCGGCATGGTCGTCCGCGGCAAGGTCACGAAGATCACCAACTTCGGCGTCTTCGTCGAGCTTGAGAACGATCTCGAGGGCCTGCTGCACATCTCCGAGCTCGCCGACCACAAGGTCGAGAACCCGATGGATGTCGTCAAGCCCGGCGATGAGGTCGACGTGAAGATCCTGCGTGTCGACATCGATGACCGCAAGATCGGCCTGTCGCTCAAGCGTGCGCAGTGGGGCGATACCTCCGGCACCGATGCAGCGGCAGCCGGAGCGGAAGGTGGCGCCTCGGCCGCCCCCCGCAAGGAAGGCAAGAAGGCTCCCAAGCGCGGCGGCATGGACAACGATCACGGCGCCATGGGCACCGACAAGATCTCGCTCTAAGCCGTCCGATAGCCCGTCAAATGCACAACGCCCGGCCTGGTTCGCAGGCCGGGCGTTTTCAATTGTTCAGTCTCAAGATCAAGTGCGTGAGGCGTGGCTCCGACGCGGCGGCCGGGCCGTATAACCTCTATCAGCACAGAGCGATGAAGCTCAGGATGGCCAGGAGAGCGATCTTCTTGCGGTTCTCGGTGAGCTGGGTGAGTGCGGCGATCATGATGTATCTCCAGTTGTCTGATGGACTTAGTACAACACCCATGCCACACGAGTCCAGCCCGTGCCAGTGCCGCGAATCAAGCCGCCAACGAAGTTGCCGGTCCTGTAACGTAGCACCCCCGGAGATGGTGATGAGATTCCACAACGCGATACGTTGCCTGGCCGCATCGTGGTTCGTCTTGGCAACATGCTGCCTGGCCACATTTGGCCACGCGTCGGCCTCACAAGCGCTCGAGTCAGACCCCGGGGTGGCGCCCTCGCCCGCCGCGGCGATGGTGGCCTATCGCGAGGTTGACGGCTGGGTGAGGTCGTGGAGCGTGCCCGACCTGAGCCCCGAGGCTGCTGCGGCCTTCGTCGAAGCAGCGGGCGGAAGGGTGGGCGGGGTGCATGTGCAGCTTCGGCTGGATGGGCTGCTTGTGGGGCGTGGGCAGGCGCTCGTGGCGGCTGGAAAGTCTCCGGTTGCCTCGCTGCTTGCGGCGACCCGGGATGCAATGCTCGCGGCGGAATCGCGGATGCAGCTCCCCAATGACGCGATGCGAGATGCCGCGCTTCTGGAGCAGGCGTCGCGATTGATGATCAGCCTCGAACTGGCCGGGCAGATGATCGCGTTCGATCCCGCAACGTGGGCAGAGGCGGAACTCATGCTCTCGCCGGGGCTGGAAGGTGTCGCCGTGATGATTCATGACGGCGCCGGCGGGACGGGCGAGCTGCACGCCGCCTTTCCTTCGATGCTGATCACGACCAACACGCTGCCGCATCGGGCCTTGGGCGGTCTGTGTGCGAGCGCGCTGGGCGAGGGCGGGGCCGCGGCAGCGCTGGACCAGCCGCAGCAGATCCGCTCGCGCCACGGTGTGCGGATGTACCGGTTTCGTACGACGCACCTGGCCCAGTGCAAGCCCGGGGCCGAGCCGGTGTTTCTGTTTCGAGGCGCGAGGTTAATCGATCAGTCGGAGATGACGGCGGCGGAGCTTCGGCGGATGGCGGACCGAATGGTCATGCACATGGCGGCGACACAGGCCGGACACCTCGGGCGCACATACTTGCCGGGAACCGGCACGTACAGCGGGTCACGCCCACTGAAGGAGTCGATCGCTCTTCGATTGGTCGCTCTGCGGGCGTACATGGAGGCTGCCCAAAGCGGCGCGAGTTTGGGCGCGGTGGAGCAGGCGCAGTCCGCATGGACCGCGGCGGCGACGTGGTCGCATTCCGCGGCGGGTTCCTTCGATGGCGATGCCGATGCCGCAATGTTCCTTCAGGCCATCGCTGCTTCACGCAGAGATGACGCAGATCTTTCAGCGGAACGCGCTTCGGATCCTGCGGCGGCTGCCGCCGGATCGGTGCGCTGGGTAGCAGGGCGATCGTGGTCCGATGGCCGGATGCTCGACACCCTCTCGAAGCCTGTGAAAAGCGTTGCCGCCTTGGCCTATGCAAAGTACCCAGCATCGCGGCGATCGCTCTCCAAAGGTGAGTCGGAGGCGCGGACATTTGAGGAGCACGAGATCGAGATCAGGAACTGGGTCGCCACGGTTCCGCACGGCGAGTTTGTGTCGCACATGCCGTGGCTGGGGTGGGCGGAGGTCGAGCTTGCCAAACGCAAGGCGGAGGCGAGCGGGCAGTCCGCTGACATTCCCTCCGCGATCGCGCTGCGTGAGATGCGCCAGCAAGTGTGGGAGCACCAGGTCGGCGCGGTTGACATCGATGAAGACTCGCTCGATCTTGCCGGCGGGATTGTGTTCACCAAGGGGGCCTCGCCCTTGCCGACGTGGCAGTGCACGCGGCCGCTCGCGTTCATCGCGACGATGCTCGCCGATGCCCGTTTGACCGAGCCCAAAGAGCGGAATCAGGAACTCGGCAGGCTGCTTCATGCCCTCCGGTTCATCCGGCAGTTGCAGGTCGATGAGTCTGTCGGTTGGATGGCACCCAAGCCCGGTCAGGCGGTGGGCGGTGTTCGCGCTGCACCGTGGGACCACTCGATGCCCCCCGATGCCACGAGCATGGCGCTGCTCGTGGTTGTCGAGACGCTGAAGTCGCTCGAGGCGCTCAGCAAAGCGGCCAAGCCGGCGGCGGAGCCGGCTGCACCCGCCGGAATGGTGCCCTGACCCGATGATTCCCAGGCTCTTTGGAGCCCTTTGAGAGGGGTGGGAATCGCCTGGTTGGCGGGGAAATCCAGTGGCGTTTCGCCTAGAATACTTGCTCGATTTTCTCGCGCAAGCAACGCGGGTTTCGACGCGACTTTGCCCCTTGTTTTGCGGCGATTTCCGGCACGCTCCGGCCGGCCGATTGAACCGAGGAAACGGATGTCCGACACCCCTTCGACCCCCGGCTCTGCAACGACCTCCAGCCGCCCGCCAACCGAGGTGAGCGCAAACGGAAGCGGACCCGCGGCGGCCGGCGGCAGCGCAGACTCGGGAGGGGCGATCCCTCCCGGCGACGGCGGTGGTGGGGGCGCATCGGGAGGCAGCGAGTCCGGCGGGGGCGGCGGCCACATCGTTGATCTCAATCTCGAACGCGAGCTGCAGGACTCGTACCTGACCTACGCGATGAGCACGATCATGGACCGGGCGCTGCCCGATGTCCGCGACGGGCTCAAGCCGTCTCAGCGACGCATCCTGGTCGCCATGAACGACCTGAAGCTGTCGCCCGGGAAGAAGCACCTGAAGTGCGCCAAGATCTGCGGCGATACCTCGGGCAACTATCACCCGCACGGCGAGTCGGTGATCTATCCGACCATGACCAACATGGGCCAGAACTGGCGCATGCGGGTGACACTGGTCGATCCGCAGGGCAACTTCGGCTCCATCGCGCCCGACCCGCCGGCCGCGATGCGTTACACCGAGGCCCGCATGACGCAGGCAGCGGTCGACATGCTCGAGGACATCAACCTCGACACGGTCGACATGGTGGCCAACTACGATGACCGCCTGCTCGAACCGACCGTCCTGCCGGGGAAGTTCCCGAACCTGCTGGTGAATGGCGGTGTCGGCATCGCGGTCGGCATGGCGACCTCTCTCTCGCCGAACAATCCCGTCGAGGTTCTGGATTCCATCATCCGTGTCGTCGAGAACCCCGAACTGCCCCTGTCGGACATCATGCAGGATGTCCTCGATGCCGAGGGCAACATCCTGCGCCGCGGCATGAAGGGGCCGGACTTCCCTACCGGCGGCCTCGTGCTGGGTATCGGCGGCATCGTCGATGCCTACGCGACCGGGCGCGGCAAGGTCACGCTCCGCGGCCGTGTCCGTGTCGAGCCGCTCGAGGGCTCCAAGGACCGCCAGCAACTGATCATCGAGAAGATCCCGTTCAACCTCGGCCTGACCACGCTGATCGAACGCATCAGCGATGCGATCGAGGCGGGCAAGATCACCGACATCTCCGATGCCCGCGATGAAAGCTCGGCCAAGAGCCCCGTGCGGGTGGTGATCGAGCTCAAGCGCGGCGCGGATGCCGCCGTAGTCGAGAACCAGCTCTACGAGTTCACGCCTCTCCAGCAGACCTTCAGCATCTCCAACATCGCGCTGGTGAACCGCCAGCCGCGAACGCTGTCGCTCAAGGAACTCATCCGGTACTACATCGAGCACCGGGCCAACGTCATCCGCCGCCGCACCGCGCACCTGCTGGCCGAGGCCAAGAAGCGGGCCCACGTGCTGGAGGGCATGATCTTTGCGGTCTGCGATATCGATGAGGTCATCCGGCTGATCCGTTCCAGCCAGACGCGGGCCGAAGCGCTCGACAAGCTCATGGAGAAGCGGTTCCGCATCGCGGCATCGCACCCGTTCGCTTCCCAGATTCCCGCTCGACTGATGGACCAGGTCCGGCGGTCGGAGAATCGCGATGGCGGTCCGGGCGTTTCGCTCTCACGTGTGCAGGCCGAGACGATCTGCAACATGCGGCTCTCGCAGCTTGTCGGGCTGGAGATTGAACGACTGGTCGATGATTACCGCCAGGTGGTTGAGCAGATCGCGGACTTCGAGGACATCCTCGCGACGCCGGCACGTGTGAACGCGATCATCATCGCGGACTGCGAGCAGATGAAGGCCCGGTACGGCGGGAAGCTGGGCGATCGGCAGACCGAGATCCAGGAGGCCGGCGACGGCGCGAACATCAACCTCGAGCACCTGATCCAGGTCGAGGACATGGCCGTGACCATCTCCAACCAGGGGTACGCCAAGCGCGTCGTGCTCTCGACCTATCGCCAGCAGGGCCGCGGCGGGAAGGGCATTATCGGCGGGGCCACCAAGGACGATGATTTCATCGAGCACATGTTTGTCGCGTCCACGCACGACGATCTGCTGTGCTTCACCAACACCGGACGGGTGTTCAAGATCCGGGTGTACGAGCTGCCCGAACTGCCGCGGACCAGCAAGGGCCGCCCGATCGTCAACTTCATCGACCTGAAGCCGGGCGAATCCGTTCGCGCGTTCCTGCCCGTGAAGAACTTCGAAGCCGGGAGCACGTACCTCACCTTCGTGTCGGCCCAGGGCATCGTCAAGCGAACACCGCTCAAGGACTATCGCAATGTTCACAAGAGCGGCCTGATCGCGGTCGGCCTCAAGGACGATGACCGTCTGCTCGATGTGCTCGAAACCACGGGCAGCGACGACATTCTTCTCGCGACTGCCGAGGGCATGTCGATCCGCTTTGATGAACAGGATGTCCGTGTCATGGGCCGTCCCGCCGCGGGTGTCAAGGGCATCGACCTTGCCGAGGGCGATGAGGTAATCGGCGTCGTCCGCGTGCCGATGCGGCGCGAGGGCGACGAGACGACCACCATCGATCCGACGCTCACGCTGCTCACGATCTGCGAGAACGGATACGGCAAGCGAACGCTCGTTGATGAGTACCGCGTCGCGCCCGAGACAGGGCCGATGCGGTCGCAGTCTCGCGGCGGCAAGGGCCGTGTGGACATCAACACCTCCGAACGCAACGGCCGCGCGGTTGCCGCTCTGGGTGTGTGGTCAGGCGACGATGTCGTCGTCACAAGCCGCGGCGGAATGACCGTCCGCATGCCCGTCGGCGAGATCCGCGAAACCGGCCGAGGTACGCAGGGCGTGCGCATCGTCAAGCTCGACGAGGGCGACAAGGTCGTCGCCGCGGCGCGAGTGGCCAACGAGGAGTGATCGGCGCGAGCGCGTTGCGACCGCACCCGCAACCTGCAAAGCCGGCGATCGAGTCTCACCAGTCCAGCGGGCTCATCCAAACCTGCGCCAGCTTTTCGACCGGGATCGGGCGAAGCAACTGCTCGCTCAGGTCCAGACTGCCCGAGTCATCGAGCACGGCGACCACGGCTCTCGACAGCCCGGATGCGGCGAGTGTCGCCTTGACCGCCGGGAGGTCCTGCTGCCGGACTTCCAGCAGGTAGCGAGAAGGCGATTCGCTGAAGGCGGCGACCGTTCGTCCCAGGAGTGTCTGTGTCTCGCTTGGGACCGCGGAAAGGTTGACGGCCGCGCCGATAGGCCGCGACGGTGTCGATCCGCCGATGAGCATCTCGGCGAGGGCGACGAGCATGCCGCCCTCTGAGCAATCGTGGGCCGATCGCACCAGCCCCATCTCGTGGAGGCGGTAGATCACCCGTGCGGACGTGGGGCCGTTGCGGAGATGGACCCTGGGCACCGCGAGCGAGGGGGGCAGGCCGCGGTTTGGCGCGTTGCCCTCTGCCGCAGCGGCCAGCTGCGCATCATCGATCCCGATGACCCGCTGATACAGCGAGCCGCCCATGGACGCATCCGTATCGCCGACGAGCAGGATGGCATTCCCCGGCTGCTTCGCATCGCTCGTCAGACACTTGCGCACATCCGGAACGATTCCGATCCCGGTGATGAGAAGAGTGGGGGGGATCTCGATGGTCTTCCCATCACGCGTGGTGAACTGGTTGTTGAGCGAGTCCTTGCCCGAGACAAACGGAGTCCGGTAGGCCAACGCGCCGTCGTAGCACCCCTCCGCAGCGCGGACGAGCGAGCCCAGGTTCTCCGGCTTGGCGCAGCTTGGCCAGCAGAAGTTATCGAGGATCGCGACCCGATCCGGATCCGCCCCTACGCACACCAGGTTGCGAACACATTCGTCGATCGACGCCAGCGCCATCAGATAGGGGTCGCCGCCGACTTCAGGATCGCCCACACCGGTCTGCAAGCCCTGCGAGACAGCAAGGCCGCGAGTGGACCCTTCAACGGGCAGCAGCACGCTGCCGTTGCCCGGACCGCGCTGCCGCGGGCCGACAAGCGGCTTGATCACCGTCGCTCCGCGCACCTCGTGGTCATACTGCCGAACGATCCAGTGCTTGCTCGCGATCGTGGGGTGCGAAAGCAGCGCAAGAAGCGAAGCCTCCAGCGACTGGGCCGCGGCCGCATTCACCGGCGTTCGAGCCTTGCGACGGGGCGTGGCCCATGTCGCATCTCGCGTCGGCGTGGGAATCCCCTCGTGCAGGAAGTGCATCGAGAGTCGGCCGACCTCGCGGCCCTCCCACATGAGCCGCAGATCCGGGTTCTCTTCGGTTGAGCCCTCCGGTGGCGCAAACTCACCAAGCACCGCGAGTTCGACACTCTCTTCATCGCAGATCCGCCGGAGCGCATCGAGGCTCTCCGCCGGCACCGCCAGCACAATTCGCTCCTGCGCCTCGCTGATCCAGATCTCCGTGAACGAGAGTCCGGAGTACTTGATCGTCGCACGATCCAGGTGCACCGTTGCGCCGGTGGCCTTTCCCAGCTCGCCGATCGCCGAGGAGAACCCGCCCGCGCCGCAGTCCGTCATCGCCGAGAACAGCGGTGCATCGGCGCCAAAGCCCTCACCCGCGGCACGCATGACGGCATCAAGCACCTGCTTCTCGGTGATGGCGTTGCCGATCTGCACCGCATGCGAGAACTCATCGGATGCCGAGTGCTCGAGCTCGGCCGAGGAGAAGGTCGCGCCATGGATGCCGTCCCGCCCGGTGCGCCCGCCGAGCGCCACGATCAGGTCTCCACGGTTCACCTGGCCGCGAACCCGCGATCGCGGCATCACACCGATGCACCCGCAATACACGAGCGGATTGCCGATGTATCGCTCATCAAAGTGCACGCCGCCCGAGACCGTCGGGATGCCCATGCGGTTCCCGTAGTCGCGAACGCCGGCGACGATCTGGGAGAGGATTCTTCGCGGGGGTAGGCACCCTTCCGGAACGTCCTGTGTGTCCGGCGGTGCAACACAGAACACGTCCGTATTGGCGATCGGCCTCGCGCCAAGGCCCGTCGCGATGACATCGCGGATGCATCCGCCGACGCCGGTCGCTGCCCCGCCGTAGGGTTCGATCGCGGACGGATGGTTGTGGGTCTCAACCTTGATGCACACGGCGTGATGCGCGTCGAAGGCGATCACGCCAGAGTTGTCGACAAAGATGGACAGCGTCCAATCCACACCATCGGCGATCAGCCGGTGGGTGGCCGCGGCCACGGTGGACTTGAGCAGGTTGCGGATGACGATCGAGCCATCGGGCTGTCTCTCGTGGCCGGGGCGGTTGGACCAGTCGATCGGGTCGCTCTGGTCGCTGGATCGCAGCCGGATTGTGCTCTTGAGCGTCTTGTGGACGCAGTGCTCGGACCACGTCTGCGCGAGCGTCTCGAGCTCGATCTCCCGAGGATTCCGTCCGAGCGTGCGATAGTGCGACTGGAGTGCACGCATCTCGTCGATCGACAGGAACAGGTGAGCCTCGCGGGAGAGCCTGGTAAGCTGGTCATCATTCAGCGAGAGCAACTCCACATCGCGCACGGCATTGTCGTGCGGGCTGGACCGCGGAAAGCTCTGCGGGTGATACGGTTCGGTGACGACGCGCTGGATGACCGGGTTGGCGAGCAGCCTCGCGGCCAGTTCCGCGGCCTCGTGGGCCGAAAGAACCGTGCCCTTGCTCGGGGTCAGGTCATATCGCCACCCCGTGGTGACTGTCGGCGCCTCTGTGAGCCGGAGCATCTCGCAAATGGACGTCTGCACCGAGAGCGCGACCGGGTCCATCACGCCCGGCAGGGGATGGATCTCGACAACCTGCGTGCCCGGGGCAGCCGGGGCGCTGCCTGTTCGTGACACTTCGGTTACCGGGTCGGTGAGCAGTCGTGATCGGATCGAGTCAACTTGTTCTTCAGACAGCGCGCCCTCGATCAGGTACACATGTGTCGCGCGAGCATCGGAGAGCTTGATTCCGGCGGCCGCCGAATCCCGCCGCAGCGAATCGCCAATGGGGTCAGAGACGCCCGGAGCGGGGGAGACTTCGATCCGGTGGATGGCGGTCGCGGCGGGAGAGGAGGGCATCCGCGATGATACGCAGGATTGGACGTACACTCGGCGGCCATGACCAACGCCTCGAAGCCCAGTTCCATGCCGCACGTGTTGCTCTTCACCGACGGCGCGTGCTCCGGCAACCCAGGTCCGGGTGGCTGGGCGTTCGTTCTCAAGCACCCCGCGAGCAACTCCGTCCGTGAGGATTCCGGCGGAGAACCGCAGACCACCAACAACCGCATGGAGCTCACCGGCGCGATTCGTGGGTTCCAGGCCCTCACCCGCCCATCTCGGGTTGAGCTTTGGTCTGATTCTGAGTACGTCCTGAAGGGCTTGCGAGAGTGGCTGGCTGGTTGGAAGGCCCGCGGCTGGCGGACGGCCGCCAAGCAGCCTGTCAAGAACGTGGACCTCTGGCAGGAACTTGACGACCTGGTGCAGGCCCATCAGGTGACCCACCACTGGGTCCGGGGGCATGATGGCCACCCCGAGAACGAGCGGTGCGACCAGTTGGCGGTCGCGGCCATCGAGCGTGTGCGGTCGGGAAGCCGCTGATCGCCCGAGGCAACCTGGATGCGGGGATGGCCAGGCCCGGGTCCGGGCACAGCAGTGGGGTGGGTCTGTACGGTCTGTACGGGCGCGTCGGCAAACCTTGCCGCGCTTGCGCCAATCCCCCGTCAATGCGAGGCCCCGCCGGGCCGATCCCAAGACGCCGAGCGTTCGGCGACCGCTGCGTTGATGCGGCGCGGGACGCGGATGGAGCGACCGACCGATGAAGCTGCTCGATATTCTTAAGACGGCGTACGAGTCGGACGCATCCGATATCCACCTGGTTCAGGGGCACGTGCCCATGATCCGGGTGCATCAGGTGATGGCGCCGATGGATCTGCCGGTGATCACGCCCGAGATCGCCCGCTCATTCGTTGAGCAGATGGCCAGCAAGGAAGCAGTCGCGAAGTTCGAGCAGGTCAAGGACTCGGACTTTTCATTCTCCGCGCCGGGCATCGCTCGCTACCGTGTGAACGCCCACATGCAGAAGGGCGGCATCGCGATCGCGATGCGTGCCATCAAGACCAAGGTGCCGCCGCTGTCGGCGCTCAACCTGCCGGAGGTCATCGCCCGTCTCACCTACCTGCCCCGCGGCCTGGTGCTGGTCACCGGGGACACGGGTTCGGGTAAGTCCACGACGCTCGCGGCGATGATCCAGGCGATGAACGATCGCTATCGCAAGCACATCATCACGCTCGAGGACCCCGTCGAGTATCTGTTCCAGTCCAATCGGTGCTTGCTCGAGCAGCGCGAGCTTGGGCAGGACATGCCCAGCTTCGCCTCCGGTCTGAAGCACGCGCTTCGTCAGGACCCGGACATCATCCTGGTCGGCGAAATGCGAGACCTTGAAACCACGGCGCTGGCAATCTCCGCCGCCGAAACCGGCCACCTGGTGCTCTCAACCCTCCACACCGTCAACGCCTCGCAGACGGTTGAACGAATCATCGACATGTACCCCGCCGCGCAGCAGAACCAGATCCGGTCCATGCTGGCCAACACGCTGCAGGCCGTCGTCTCCCAGACGCTGTTCAGCCGCATCGACAAGCCGGGCATGGTCCCCGCGGTCGAGGTGCTGCTGTGCACGCCGGCCGTGCGCAACCTCGTCCGTGAGAATCGAAGCTTTGAAATCCCCAACGTCATCGAGACCAACCGCGCGATGGGCATGGTCGGCCTCGATACCGCCATCGCGGAGCTGTACTTCAACGGCATGATCAGCCGCGAGGACGCCATCGCCCAGTCCGCCTTCCCCGACAAGCTCGAGCGACAGCTCGCCGCATGACCGTCGGCGGTTTGTCGAGTGTGTGTTCGATCCGTAGCCCGTTCCTCCGTCAAGGTTGTTCGCACCCATGCCCAGCTATCGCTACCAGGTCCGTACGGCCGCAGGCGAACTCCAGGTCGGGGTACTTGCGTCGGACAATGTCGCGACGGCCGCCGCCGTCCTGCGGAATCAGGGCCACCGCGTCGTCAGCGTCAGCCCCGTCGCGACGACGGCAAACTCCGGCAGCCTGCTGGAGAAGTTCAGCGAGCTGAACGCGGGTCGACCGAAGCAGCGTCACGTGCTCGACTTCACCACGCAGCTGGCGGTCATGGTGCGAGCGGGCATCAACCTTCGCGCCGCGCTCGATGGCATCGCCGAACAGACCGACCACCCCCGCTTCAAAAAGATCATCCTCGGCGTCAAGACGGATGTCGAGGCGGGCAAGCAGTTCTCCGAGGCGCTGGCGCGACACCCCAAGCTCTTCGGACCGCTCTACATCAACATGGTGCGGGCGTCGGAGATGTCGGGCTCGTTTGCCAAGATGCTTGATCGAATCGCCGGCTACATCGGCCAGGAGATCGAGACCCGCAAGATGGTCGTGGGCGCCTCGATCTACCCCGGCGTGATCGGCACGATGGCCGTCGCCGTCACGATCTTCCTGCTGACATTCGTGCTTCCCAAGTTCGCGATGGTGTTCAAGGGCAAGGAGGATGTCCTTCCCTGGGCGACCAAGTTCCTGATGTCCCTCTCGGACTTCATGGTCGCGAACTGGTACTTTGTCATCGGCGGCCTCATCGCCATGGTGGGCTCGCTGTTCGCGCTGAACAAGACCGAGGTCGGCGGGTTCTTCTTCGATCGCCTCCGGCTCTCGATCCCCGTCGTCAAGTCCATGTTCCGCGCGCTGTACATCAGCCGGTCGCTCCAGACCATGGGCCAGTTGATCAACGCCGGTGTGCCGATGCTCGACACGCTCGCCATCACCGGCGATGTCTCGGGCAACCGGCTCTACAAGGGCATGTGGCGATCCGTGTACACCAGCGTCAAGCAGGGTCGCAAGATCGCGGCCCCGATGTCCAAGACCACGCTGCTGCCGCAGGCGGTCGTGCAGATGATCTCCGCGGGCGAGGAGTCCGGTAAGCTGGGCGAAGTGCTCGACGAGATCTCGTCGTACTACGCCAGGCTGTTGAAGGAACGCATCAAGGCCGTGACCTCGATGATCGAGCCCATCATGATCATCCTTATGGGCTCTGTGGTTGGGTTTATCGCGATGGCGATCATCCTGCCCATCTTCAAGATGTCCTCGATCGTCAAGTAACCCGTTCCGGGTGCCGAAACTCCCAGTACCGCATGGGCTGACGGAGGCGGACGATCGTTCGCGAGGATGTGCAATGGCCAACCGGCAACCAGTCCGACACACCCCGTGCCCCAACCGTCGTCAGTCGAGGCGGCTGGAACGCGGGTTCACGCTGATCGAGACCTCGCTCGCGCTGATCATCATCGCCGTCGGGGTGCTCGCGCTCATCGAGGCCCAGACGGCCTTCATCCGGTCAAACAACTGGTCCAGCCACGCCGCGACTGCCAACTACCTCGCCAACGAGGTCCGGGAGTTGATGCGCAAACTGCCCAAGCACGACCCGGTCACCGGGCTGTACTTCCAGAACGGCGCGGAGGGGGCCGAGCTGCGCGGCTGGGGTCCGGATGGCGGCGAGCTGGGGGTGGAAGACTTCGACGACATCGACGACTTCGATGGGATGTCGCTGGCATTCAACGGCACCGCCGCGCTCGACAACGGGGACCTCCCGGGGCCGATCGACGCCTTCGGCGCGGTGATCCCGGAGATCGGCAACGACGGCGCGATCGTGCTCGGCGCGAACGGCCAGGTGCTCCCGCTGCGCGGCTGGTCTCAGAGGGTCCGGGTCGTGAAGGTGAACCCCTTTGACCCGAGTGTCGAGTATCCGGCGGAGCAGGTGCTCGCGACCCAGGCCAACGGCTTCAGCGGGCTTGAGGTGGATCAGTTTCCGCTGAAGGTCAGCGTCGATGTCTTCTTCAGGGGTGTGTACGACACCGAGGATCAGCTTGTGACGACCGTCACGTGGATCGTGCCCTGACGCACGCCGTCCCGATCGGAATGTTGAGGGGCAAGGAAGGGCTGCATTGATGAGGGCTCAGCTACGAACAGCAACTCGGCGGAGGCCGGTGACCAGCTCGCCGCTGGGGGCGCTTCGATCTCGCCGCGGCATCGCCTCGGTGCTCGCGATGATGTTCCTGGTCATGTTCAGTTCTCTCGCCGTCGCGATGGCCGTGGCGAGCCAGGGCAATCTCCGCACCGCCAGCACGCACCTGCATGTGCTTCGCGCCATGGGCGCGGCCGAAACCGGCATGGCCGTCGCCGAGAGGCGTCTGACGGATGCCGTTGCGAGGTTCGTCATCGAGCGCGGCCGAGTGGATGAGAGTCTGGGCCGAAGGCTCTGGGATGGGTCATACGGCGCGGGTGACGGGATCGTGAACATCCGCCCCTCCGCCGACGGCCGGCCCGATGTCTCGCAGACGCGCAGCATCGCCGATGCTCTGGTCAACTCGCACATGACCGATGCCAACCTCGTCACCGTGACGGGGTTCCCGTTCCAGGCGGACATCTTCACGCCCTCCGGCGACATCGATACCGACGAACTCGGCGCGGACAACTGGGTCCGAACCGGCCTGACCGGCATCGACGCGTCCGTGGCCGATGAGGGCGCAAAGCCGGCGGCGTATCAGATCACCTACATCCCGCTCGCAAACGGCACCGATGTGCGCGTCATCGTGACCGGGTACTCCTCGATCGGCACCACGGGCTCCACCTACGGCTATCGCGCCGCTGCCGGTTCGCAGCAGTCGCGCCCGGTCACACGCACCATCCAGCAGGACTACCGCATTGTCAAGCGGCCCGCGCACGCCATGCTGAGCCCCAGCCGGATCATGATCGGCAAGAACGTCATGATCAACGGCAATCTGGGCGCTCGCTACGACGATGTCGATCAGAACAATGGCCATCCGATCACCATGAGGTCCGACTTCTTCGGGCTTGATCCCGCCCTGGATGCCCGCCTCGATCGTCTGTTCCAGGCTCTGGCAGCGGGCGATGTCGATGGCGACAACCGCCTGCGGGTGGGTCACGCGGCCGAGAGCGCCGCCATCCCGAGCGGTTCCGAGGATCTCGACGGCGACGGCCAGCCCGACAACGCGTTCGATGATGTGACGAGCGACGGCTTTGTCGATGAGTTCGACGTCTTCATCAAGTTCTACGATGCCAACGGCGACGGCAAGGTCACTCTCTCGGCCGCCCTGACGGCGGGCACGCCGGCGCAAGGCAGCGCAAGCGAGTTCACGGGCGACGATGACCTTGCACTGCTCATGGACTCGGCCTATCCGGATCGCAATCGCAACGGTGTGTCGGGGTTCATTGACAGCAACAACAACGGCCGTTGGGATCCCGGCGAGACGATCCTCGATGTCGATCCCCGCAACGGCAGCTTCGCCGATCGTGTGCTCGGTTGGCGCGACGGCGTGATCGATCGCAAGGACCAGTACGCCAAGCTCCGCGGCCGGCTGGTGTTCCGAAGCACCGAGTCCGCCTGGGCCGCGGCCAACGACGGCAGCTACGACGATCAGCTCCGTGGCCCGATGCGCCCGCTGAACCGTGGCGAGAGCGCCACCGAGTTTGGCGCGGATGACGACGAACTGCCCGCGATCACGGCGGACTCTTTCACCAACAGCGCAAACCCGCTGCGTGCCGCGGCGGATGGTCAGCCGTTTGCTTCACAAGTCGCCACGCAGCTGGGCATCGGGCCCGGCCAGCTCGCGACCTACACCGAGGCCAACACGGATGCCACCCAGCCTCGCTTCTGGCGCTCGGACCTCGACGATACGTACGTGTTCGGGCGCACGGGGCGGCACATCTACGAGAAGATGCCGTTCAACAGTCCCGCCTATGCCGACTACTACTACCGGCCTCGCTACGAGAACATGACGTTCCGGGATGTCGAGATTCCCATGGGGACCAATGCCCTCTTCATCAACTGCACGTTCGTCGGGGTGACGTATGTGCGGTCCTACACCGACAACTCTCACGCCAACTGGTCCAACTACGGGAAGCTGACGTGGAGCACCGCTGACAACCGCCCTGTCGCCTCCACCGATCCGCTCGACAAAAGTGACTTCCTGCGGTACACAACGGGCCAGATCACGGACGGCCCGGCCAACTACGAGGAGTTCCCCGATCCCCCCGTCATCAATGGCGTGACGGTGACCGGCGCCGCCAGGAACACCAAGGCGTACTCCAACAACATCCGCTTTCACGACTGTCTGTTCGTCGGTTCGCTCATCAGCGACACGCCGCAGCAGTACACGCACATCCGCAACAAGTTCCAGTTTACCGGCGGGACCCGGTTCTCCAATGAGCACCCCGAGGAGCCCGACGATCCTCAGCTCAACCCGGAGGCCGATGACCTTGAGCACATCGAGACCACCTCGCTCATGGCCCCCAACTACTCCGTCGACATCGGCTCGTTCAACAGCCCGACCGACACCTTCCAGGGCGGGCCGGCGGGCCAGAATGTCCAGCTTTCAGGGACAATCGTGGCGGGCGTGCTCGATGCGCGCGGCAACACGACCATCGACGGCGCGTTGATGCTCACGTTTGCGCCTGTGCTCGGAGAGGGACCGCTGCAGTTCATGGGCCAGGCTGTCGGCAATCCCGCCGACTTCAACTCGACCCTGGGCTACTTCGGCCCTGAGGATGGCGATCAGGAGTCGATCGACCCCGAGTCTCTCCCCATCGTCAACGGCCAGCGCATCGTTGGCTACGACACCGATGGCGACGGGATTGCCGATGTTCCGCACGACCAGCCCCGCCCCAATGGCGCGGTGGATGTGCCGTTCTACGGCTACGGGCGCATCTCCATCAACTGGAATCCCAACCTGCCGATGCCCGACGGGGTTCTGCTCCCACTCTCCACCATCCCGCTGAACATGACCTACAGGGAGGGCCGCCAGTGACAACTGCCCGCACCATCGCCGCCCGCGGCTTCACACTGGTCGAGATGCTCATCGCGCTCACGATCAGCGCGACGCTGCTGACCGCCACGCTCTCGGCATTCGATGCTTCCTGGCGCGCCTACAAGCACACGACGGAAGCGGCTTCGACCCATGTTGTTTCGCGCATCGTGACGCACCGGGTCCTCTCGCTCATTCGCACGGGCACCGAGTTCGGTCCCTATCCCGAAGACGTGCTGGATGTGGCACAAAACCCGCTGACCTCCAGCTTCATGGAGTTCGTGTCCGATGCGGACCGGGCCGCGGGGCTCGATCGAATCACGCGTCTGGAACGTCGCACCGTGGCCGGAACGACGAGCGAGTTTGAGCTGTGGTACGTCCTTCTCGATGCTTCGACCGTGCCCGCATCGGTCATCGAGGAACGCCCGCTGCTCTCGGGCGTGCGCGAGGCGATGTTCATTCTCGAGTACGACATCGGCCCGCGTCTGCGTCGGGCAACACTCGACCTGACCATCGTGCCCAACGATGTGGAGGACATCCGCACCGGCGCAGTCGGCGACGAAACCCCCGCCATCCGCCTTGTCGCGTCTGCCGTACCGCGACAGCTGGAGTGACCGCCGCTACTCCCGCATCTCCTCGAGTGCCATCGGAACCAGGTCCGCAAGCTCCGTGGCCAGAAGGCCTGACTCTGCCCCGCTCCGCGCCGCCCAGAGTTCCCCTGCACGCGCGTGCGCCTGCACGCCGATTCGCGCTGCATCGAACAGATCGAGCGGGTGCGACGCATCGGGCGGCAGTTGCGGAAACCGGGCACGCAACATTTGCTGGTCTGTCTGCATCATGTACTGGGCGATCACCGCGGCGATGACCCCGGTGAGAACATCGCCGGTTCCGGCGGTTGCAAGGCACGGGTGCCCCGCGCTGCAAGTCCACGTCCGCAGGCCGTCGCTCACCACCGTTCCGGCGCCCTTCAACACCACGACCCGGCCGAGGCGCTGCGCGAGCTGCTCGCAGGCCCGCTCGCGGGAGGCCGCCAGCCCAAGGTCGCCCTGCATGCCCATCGATGCCACAAGTCGCTTGAACTCACCCGGATGCGGTGTCAGCACGGCCGCGGCGTGAAAGTCCTTCGCGAAGCTCGGGGTCATCGCGAGCAGATTGATCGCATCCGCATCGACAACGATCGGTTTGCGATCCTGCTGGATGACCCGAAGAACGGCCGCGGATGCGCCGGGTGTCGTGCCCAACCCCGGACCGATGGCCACGCACGTGCATGCATCGATGACCGAATCCAGGACTTCCGCGGCATCGTGCGGCGCAATCAGCCCATCGTCTCCGCATGGGAGTTCGATCCCCGTTGCTCCCGGGCACTGCACGAGCCCCGCCGTCAGGATGGGCCGCGGCATGACAAGCCGCACCAGCCCCGCACCGGCGCGCAGCGCCGCGAGCGAACTCAGGGCGGGCGCCCCGACCATCCGCACACCCCCGGCGCACGTGCCGCCGACGACCGCGACAGTCCCGGAAGTGCCCTTATGCGCCGCGGCGGCGCGACGGGGCAATCGCGGCAGCGAGTACGCGGCGGGTTGCCCATCTGATGGCGGGGGTGGGGCGGTCACTCGACGGTGATCTCCAACCGACCCAGCAGCGGCGCGAGGGTGACCAGCCCGTTGATGGACTCACCATCCGCCAGACTGGCCACGGCAATCGTGATGTGGGTCGCGTCAAAGCCGCCGGCGCCGAAGTCGCGTCCGGCGGGCATCGTCGCATCGAGGTCGATCCAGCGTTGGGTGCCGTCGGTCTCGAGCAGCACCTGTGACCACATGTGATACCCGAAGATTCCCTGGCGACCGGCGAACTGATCCACGAAGACCAGACCGGAGGCGGTTCGCGAGGCGTACCCGGCGTTCCGCAGCATCGCCGTCAGGAGCGCCGCATGTTCCGAGCAGTCGCCCGTGCAGGTCCTGGCGACTTCCGCAGCGGATGCGAATCCGACGCCGAAGGACTTGTCCTTGATGTGCTTGAAGACCGCGTTGCGAAGGGCCTCGGCGCGGGCCGCGTGATTGCCTTCGTTGATCCCTGCCAGAGCATCTTTCGTGAGCCTCGCGACCACCTCGTCCTCGCTGTTGATCATCTGCGAGGGCCGGCGATACTCGAGCTTCCCTCCATCATCCGTGTCCGCGGCCGTCTTCGCGTCAAGATCCACCACAACGCGGAGCGTCCGCTCGTTGACCCGTGTCACGATCTGCGGACCGGCAGACGGCAGGTCGCCGATCCGGCCTTCAGGAACGCTCAGCAAGTAGCTCGCCCTGCGGAGCTTTCGCGGCTCATGGATCTTCCCCTTGGGCTCGACGAAGGTCGAGTTCATGAGTTCCGGGGCGTTGATGTCCAGCTTGGCCAGTTCCCGATCCGCCAGAACGATGACCATCTTGATCCCGCCCATGTCGATCTCGGTGCGGATCGGAACCCCTCGCTCATCGACATATCCGACGGTTTCGATATCCGGTTGAATGTCGCTCGTCGCTGACCACTTGATGGCGGGCACGACCTTCCCCAGCGCTTCTACGGTGGTTCGCTCCAGAACTTTGTACGTCGAAGTCACCGCGGTCAGGCCCGTGGTGGTGTCCAACGTGCGGACGACGATGTCCTCGGCGCCGGCCTCGAGTCGCTTGCTGACGAACATCGCCGAAGCCGCGGGGGTCAGCCAGGCCCCTTCAGGAAGAGGCTGCACAGCCATCGACTTGGTTGCACCGTTTCCGGTGTGCACCTCCACCTGGCCGTCCTTGAAGATGTACTCTGTGACGTTCGGCATCGACGCCATCGCCATCGAAGACTTGCCGGAGACCGGCCTGCCGTCGACGGTCTCGACGAACTCCGAACTGATGGAGATGTCGACCGTGACCTCTCCCCTCCGGATCTTCATGTGCATCTCGGACATGGACGTGATTCGATCGCCCGCGGTGCGCTGCGAGGTGTGCATCCACCCGGCACGCTGGCCCTGCATCTGCAGTGCATACCAGCGATCATGGTCGGCCGCGCGCAAAGGCGTTGCGATCACCAGCAGAAGCAGCGTGCACAACGACCAGATCCAGTGTCTGCAGATTCCGCGCATGCCGATCTCCTCGCCCCGCCCCTCGGCACATGGTACAGCCAACTCCGGCCGAGGCTCATGTGTCGGTTCATCCCCAACCATGACGCTCCGCACGCCTGTTCCCTACGCTGTCGGCGTGATCGATACCCACTGCCACCTGACTTTCCCCGACTTTGCCGGTCGCATCGATGGTGTCTTGCGGGACGCCGCAGCCGCGGGAGTCTCAGGCGCGATCACCATTTCTACCACGACCTACGACTGCCTCGATGCGCTCGCCATCGCCAGGTCACACCCGCGGGTGTGGTGTTCCGCAGGTGTCCATCCGCTGTACGCAGCTCCGGATGACCCCCGAGCGACCGGCCGGAACGGCGGCCATATGGGTCACAAGTGGGAGAATCTCCGTCAGGTCGCGGCGGATCCCAAGTGCGTCGCGTGGGGTGAACTGGGTCTGGACAATCACTACCCGAACCCTCCGGCCGCCATACAGCGGAAGGTGCTTGATGAGCAGCTCGCGTTCATCGAAGGCTGCAACCACGATGGCGATGGGGGCATCGGCAAGCCGGGTGGGCTTCCCATCATCCTGCATTGCCGCGAAGCGTTTGATGACCTGATCCCCGTCCTGAAGCGCACCAGCATGGACCCGGCAAAGTGCGTCTTCCACTGCTTCACCGGCAGCCCCGCGGATGCTCGAAAGGCGCTCGACTTCGGAGCGTTCATTTCCTTTACAGGCGTCGTGACCTATCCCAATGCCCCCGAGGTCCGTGAGGCCGCGAAGCTCGTCCCCGCCGATCGAATCATGGTGGAGACCGATGCCCCTTTCCTCCCGCCTGTCCCGCACCGCGGCAAGCGTCCTTGTCTGCCGGCATGGACCGCCGACACCGCCAGATCGCTCGCCGAGACCCGCGGCATCGCGTTCGACGAGTTTCACCGCCAGCTCAACGAGAACACCCGCACGTTCTTTGGGATCGACGCGTACTGATGGTCCACAATGCCCTCCGGCGATGCCCGCCGCTAAGCTCTCCTCCTCATGCCCACGCTCGCATCATGGCTGAACACCCTCGACCCGGTGATCCTCTCGATCACCGATTCGCTCGCGATTCGGTGGTACGGCGTGTCCTATCTCGCAGGCTTTGCCATGGCGTTCCTCGTGCTGCGTGGCCTCGCGAAGCGATCGCTCATCCAGATTCCTCCGCACCGCATTGCCGATGCCCTGATGTGGTTCATCGGCATGACGCTCATCGGCGGCAGGCTCGGCTATGTGGTGTTCTACCAGCCTTCGCTGCTCTGGACGTTCTTCGACTCCTTCCCGTGGTGGGGGGGCATCGCCATCAACCACGGCGGCATGGCCTCGCACGGCGCAATGGCGGGACTGGTCTTCGCGGCCTGGCGCGTGTCGCGCGGCTGGCGTACCGAGCAGGGAACGCTTGAGGGCCGCTCCTCCACGCTCCACATCATGGATGCCATTGCCCTCGCGTCTCCGTTCGGACTCTTCTTCGGCCGATGCGCCAACTTCATCAATGGCGAACTCCTCGGCCGGATCGTCACCCCGCCGGGCACTCCGGGCCCTTGGTGGTCTGTGCAGTTCCCGCACGAACTGCTCACCGAGAAGCACGCGCCGGCGCTTTCGGACGTTCAGACCCAGCAGTTGCTGTCCCTCGCCGAAACCGCGGCCCCCGGTCGCCCATTGGGAATCCAGCTCGAAGTGCTCGTCGCGAAGGCCGCGACGTTTGCGGATCAACTCAGGCCGCTGCTCTCCAGCCGTCACCCGAGCCAGCTCTATCAGGCTGTTGCCGAGGGGCTTGTTCTGGGCGGAATCGTCTGGCTGCTGTGGGCCCGGCCCCGTAAGCCCGGCTTCATCGTCGCCATCTGGCTCATGGTCTACGGCGTCCTCCGCATGCTCACGGAGATGGTGCGACTCCCGGATGAGCAGTTCGCCGTCGGCCGCCCGCTCGGGCTTTCCAGGGGTCAATGGCTCAGCGTCGCCATGACATTCTGCGGGCTCGGATTGCTCATCTGGAGGTTCCGCACGCCCGGACCTCTTCTGGGCGGATGGGCGGTGCGACAACGAACCGACCCGGGCCCGCCAGGACGAGTCTGAAACCCCATGGCCGCGGCCGTACACTCCGCCCCATGACAGACACCCCGGCGACCAAGGAAGGCCCCGAGCAACCACCGCGCAAAGCCGTGCCCGGTTGGCACCTTCATCGCCGAATGTACGACTGGGTCCTCTCGCTGGCGCACCACAAGCACGCGACCGGCGCGCTCTTTCTGCTGAGTCTCGCCGAATCGAGCTTTTTCCCCGTTCCGCCGGATGTCCTTCAGATCGCCCTGACGCTCGAGCGCCGCGAGCGTGCCTGGTACTACGCCGCCGTCAGCACGGTCGCCTCCGTTCTGGGTGGCGTTTTGGGATGGGTCATCGGCTTTGCGCTGTGGGCCGCGGTGAGCGGGTTTTTCTTCTCTTACGTCCCAGGCGTGACTCCTGAGAACTTTGCCCTTGTTGAGCAGAAGTTCCAGGAGAACGCCTTCCTGACGATCTTCACCGCGGCGTTCACGCCCATCCCCTACAAAGTCTTCACCATCGCGGCGGGCGTGTTCCACATCTCGCTCTGGATGCTTGTCGTTGGTTCAATCGTCGGCCGCGGCGGCAGGTTCTTCCTCGTTGCGGCCCTTCTCTACGTTTTCGGTCCCCCAGTCAAGCGGTTCATCGAGAAGTACTTCAACCTGCTTACGCTCGCCTTTACAGGGTTGCTCATCATCGGCTTGGTCGTCTGGAAGCTGCTGTCCTGAGAGAACATGTCGGGAGTGCGAACCAGCCCGCAGGAGTCACTTGTATGTCGATCATGGTCACGGGCGGGGCGGGGTACATCGGCTCCCACGCGGTCCAGCGGCTCCTTGCCGATGGTCACCGCGTCGTCGCCGTGGACAACCTCTTCCGCGGCCACCGCGAAGCCATCGACAACCTCAGCGCGACCGCGAAGGACCGCCTGACGTTCGTCTGTGCCGATGTCGGCGATCGCGATCTCATCGCCCGCCTCATCGCCGACCACCAGGTGCACACGATCCTGCACTTCGCCGCGCTCGCGTACGTCGGGGAGAGCGTGACCGAGCCGCTCCGCTACTACCGTGCAAACACCGCCGCGGCGCTGGGGCTGCTCGAAGCGGTCGACGCGTCGCACGCTCTGCCGTACGGAGGGGTGACGAAGTTCGTGTTCTCCAGCACGTGCGCAAGCTATGGCGAGCCCGCCCGCGACCAGATCCCCATCCGCGAAACCTGTCCGCAATCTCCCATCAATCCCTATGGCTGGTCCAAGCTCCATACCGAGCGCATGCTGATGGACTACAACGCGACCTGCCGAGTCGCCGGCAAGCCCTTCTCCATCGCCTGCCTGCGATACTTCAATGTGGCCGGCTCCGATCCCGCCGGGATCATCGGCGAGCATCACGAGCCCGAGACCCACATCATCCCTGTCGCGCTCCAGGTCGTGCTCGGACAGCGAGAGGCTTTCACGGTCTTCGGGACAGACTACCCCACTCCTGACGGCACCTGCATCCGCGACTACGTGCACGTCGTCGATCTGATCGATGCGCACATCGCGGTGATGAAGACCCTTCTGCCGGGAGATCAACGCGTCTACAACCTCGGCATCGGCAGCGGCTTTTCGGTCCGGCAGGTTCTGGACTCTGTCAAGCGGGTGACCGGCAAGGATTTTCTTGTCAAGGAAGGCCCCCGCCGACCGGGCGACCCACCGGAGCTTTACGCCGATCCTCGCAAGATTCGCGATGAGATCGGCTGGACGGCCAGACATACCGATCTCGACTCGATCGTGGCGACCGCGTGGAAGTGGTTCAAGTCTCACCCCAGTGGCTACAGCCGTTGAGTCATGCCGCCAGGACGCACCACAACCTCGGCGCAACGACCCCGTGACGCCCACCCGGGCGAGCTCAACCTTGCTGTTTCCCCATATCACTTGACGACACGCGAGCTCACCGGCGCGGTGGCGATGACACTCGCCGATCATGCCGTCACCATTGTTCCCGAACCGGCCGACGGGCATGAACGAGAGGTGATCCGTCACGCGATCCAGCGCGTCCCGAGACTCCTTCGCGTGCTCGAAGCGTGGAGATGGTCCGGCCCGCTTTGGCGCATGGGGCTCATCGCCGGGGAAGCGGACAGCGATCGGCCGTTCTCCTCCCTTGCCGCATTCGGCGAGGCAATCTCGACCGATCCCGCCCTGGCGAAGTTCGTCAATGCGCGCCCCAAGCCCGGCGGACCCGGGGATGACGACGATCGCTGGCTCGATGCCTTCTGCTCGGACCTGCTCCGCGGCGGACCGGACCCATGCCTGGGCACGATGACCGTCGCCGCGCTCGATCGGTTCGCCGCTACCCACGGTTACGTCGCTGTTCGAGGCTCCACCGACAGCCTCGCGCAGCGCGCCGAATCACGTCTCATGAAGCGGGTCGCCTCCGTCGCCATCCCGGTCATGAGCCGCGCGGCCGGCGGCCGGATCCTCGAACTCCGCGCTGCGCTGCACCGCGAACTCGCCGAACTCCGGGCCGCGATCGCGCAAGCCTGGAGCGATGATGCGGCTACCCGCGCATCACTGGGCAAAGACCTGGTGACCGCCGCCGCGGAATACTCAGAGGCTTTCGAAGCCTGGTTTGCGAGAGTCGGTCGCGACGATGACAACTCGGAGCGCACCATGCGAGCGTTCGTCAGCCTCACGGCCGCGGCTCTGCCGGCGGATGCGGCCCTCCTCTGCGCCCGTATGGCCGTGCGCGGCGCCGCCCGTGCATCGGGCCGGAAGACGGCAGTTCTTGACGAGCCCGCCATCGCCCAGCCCGTGCCTCAGGTGCGAGTCCTGGTCATCCGGCCGATGAACGTTCGACCGGCCTGAGCGCGTAGCCTTGAGAATGACCTCGCCGCCCAAAGTTCCCAATCAGCCGCGCCGAGAGAATCGCCTGTCGCGATCGACAAGTCCGTATCTCCTGCAGCACCGATTCAACCCGGTCGACTGGCACCCCTGGGGCAAGGAGGCCTTCGAGGAGGCCCGGCGCCGGGATGTCCCGATCTTCCTCAGCATCGGCTATTCAACCTGCTACTGGTGCCACGTCATGGAGCGGGAGTCGTTCGAGAACGAGTCGATCGCCGAGATGCTCAACGAGCGATTCGTCTGCATCAAGGTCGATCGCGAGCAGCGGCCCGATGTCGACGACATCTACATGGCCGCTGTTCAGGCGTTCCGCGGCCAGGGCGGCTGGCCCATGACCGTCTTCCTCGAACCCCGCACCCTCAAGCCCTACTGGGCCGGCACCTATTTCCCCGCAGAGCCCAAGTTTCCCAACATCCCGACCTTTCCGCAGGTGCTGCAAGGCGTCTCCAGCGCGTGGAACGACCAGCGCGACGAAGTGCTCGCGCAGGCCGAGAAGCTCGCCGAGGCCGTCCGCGAGCGGCTCGCTGAGCAAGCCTCTCCGGTCCGGCTTGGCGTCTCTCAGGTGACCGAGGCGGTCGCTTCGCTCCTGAAGATCCACGATGCGAGGTTTGGGGGCTTCGGCAGCGCGCCCAAGTTTCCCCAGCCCGTGTACATCGAGTTGCTCCTCGATGTGCGCCGGAACGCAACGGATCAGACCCGGGCCGCCATCGATGCAGTTCTCCGGACATCCCTCGACCGCATGGCCCTCGGGGGGATCTTCGATCAGGTCGGCGGGGGCTTTCACCGCTACAGCGTCGATGCGGAGTGGATCGTTCCTCACTTCGAGAAGATGCTGTACGACAATGCGCAGCTCGCCTCGGTGTTCGCGCAGGCCGCCCATGCCTTCAACGAGCCCCTGTACCGCCGCACCGCGCGTCGAACGATCGAGTATGTCCTCGCCGAGATGACGCTCCCGCGTGAGGCGGATGCCTGCGAGAGTGGGGGGGAAGCAAGCTCCGGGCCGTTCTTCTCCGCGCAGGATGCGGAGGTCAACCACCGGGAAGGACAGAACTACTTGTGGACCTCTGAGCAGCTCCATGCCGCGCTCAATGCAGAGGATGCTGCATTTGCCGCGCGGGTCTACGCGGTCGATGCCGGTCCGAACTTCCGCGATCCGCACCATCCCCACGATCCCCCTTCCAACGTGCTTCGCTGGGCCGATTCTCCCTCCGTCCTTGCAGCGGCAATGAACCTCTCGGAGCACCAACTGCTTTCCCGCATCGAGAAGATCAACGAGCAGCTCTATGCCGCCCGCGCTAAGCGTGACCAGCCCCTGACCGATGACAAGATCATCACCTCGTGGAACGGACTGATGATCGGCGCGATGGCCCGCGCCGGGTCTTTGCTCGATCGTCCCGACTTCACCGCCGCCGCCGAAAGGGCCGCGGAGTTCATTCTCCGCCGCATGCGGTCGCCCGACGGCTCCCTCATTCGCACCTTCCGAGCCGGGTCAGTTGCGGCGGCCGCCGCACGGGACACGACCGGGGGGTTCCTGGAGGACTACGCGTGCATGACGCACGCCTGCATCGAGCTCCACCGTGCCGGGGGCGATTCCGCGGGCCGCTGGCTCGATGAGGCCGTCAAGCTCGCAGCCGAAGCCGATGGCCGCTTCGGCGATCCCGCGACAGGCGCGTTCTTCGACACGCTCGCCGATCAACAGGACCTGTTCGTCCGCGCGCGGTCAACCTACGACGGTGCGATCCCCAGCGGCACATCCGTGCTCATCAACGCGCTGATCGACCTGTTCGAGATCACCGGTAGCCGTGCGCACTTCGACAGGGCTCTGCGGGCCCTTCGCTCGTTGAGTTCGTTCCTGGCCGAGTCGCCCGTCGGTGCGGCCGGCTCCAGCCGTGCGCTGCTCCGCATGCTCGTGCTCGAGACGGCAGCGGTGCAGGCAGCCTTCGCGGCCGACCCAATCCCCGGCACACGACCCTCAGATGACTTCTCACCAGTTGAGGTGCTCGCCGCGGTCGAACGCGTCGTGCTCGCACCAGACAACCCGATTCCGGTGACCCTGCGCTTCCGCATCGCCGACGGCTATCACATCAACGCCGCGGACCCCGGCGACTCGCCGGATGCCGCCGACCTGATCCCCCTGCGTGTTCACATCGTCAACGGAACCGGCGTCGAGGTGTTTGCTGATTATCCCGAGGGAATGCCCTTCGGGGCCGATGGCAGGCTCAGGGTGCTTGCAGGGGAGTTCGAGTTGACGATTGCCCTGGAGCGCAAGGGCGAATGGACAGGCACGCCGCTCATCGGCGTGACCTATCAGGCATGCACCGAGGACGCTTGCCTCGCCCCAAGAACGGTTGAGCTGGATGTCGCTCTCGATCCGCGCGACTAAGCGGCCTTCGCCCCAGGCGCACCCGGAGCCGCCGCCGCGGCATCCTTCACCGGCTGAGCGACCTGCTTCTCCGGCACCCGGATGGTCGCCCCGCACCCCTTGCACCGCACGTTCTTGCCCCGGGAACTGGCCGGCACGGCCAGAACGCGGCGGCAGGACAGGCTCGGGCACATAATTCGAATCTGTTCGCCTTGCATGGGTACAACCTCTCTGGTTCAATCTCCGTCATCGGTTGAGCCAGAGGCCACCTTCAGTCCGCGCCCCGCCCGGACTGGGGGACCGCCACCCCACCCCCATCGGCTGCGTCCGCTAACCTGTATTCCAACCACACAGCCCGATGGAGCGGGCCGACAGCGACCGGGAGAGGGGGGCCACCATGACCGCCGCGACCAATCAGTCTTCGCACGCATGTACCGCCGTCGTTGGCCTGCAGTGGGGCGACGAGGGGAAGGGCAAGATCGTTGACCTGCTCGCCCCCTCCTTCGACGCGATCGTGCGATACAACGGCGGCGCCAACGCCGGCCACTCCGTCGTCGTCGGCGGCACGCGATACGCCCTCCACCTGGTGCCATCGGGCATTCTCTATCCCGGGAAGCACTCCATCATCGGCAACGGTGTCGTCGTCGACCCGGAAGTGCTGCTCCGCGAGATGGATGGCCTTGCGGCGAAGGGCGTCGATGTCTCCGGCCTGGTGATCTCCGATCGCGCCCACGTCGTCATGCCCTATCACAAGGCCGAGGATGAACTGCGCGAGCGTCTGCTCTCCGAGGCGGGGAACACCCCCACGGCCGGCGAAGTGGGCGCTCCGGAGGAATCCAGTCGCGCCATCGGCACCACCAAGCGCGGCATCGGCCCCTGCTACGCCGACAAGGCTCATCGTGCAACCGCTGTGCGCGTCGAGGACCTGCTGCGGCCGGAAGTGCTGAAGCGCCGCCTGCGGCACATCTGCGCTCTCAAGAACGCCTATCTGAAGGCGATGGGCGGAGAGAAGACCTACACCCCCGAGGAACTCATCGCCTGGGCCCAGCCGATGGGGACACGCCTCGCCCCGTGCATCAAGGACACGACCTACCTGCTGCACGACATGCTCACCGCGAAGAAACGCATCCTGTTCGAGGGCGCCAACGCCGCGCTGCTCGATGTCGATCATGGCACGCACCCATTTGTCACATCGTCCTCCACGACGGTCCTCGGCATCCCCGCCGGCACCGGGGTCCCCGGATCGCGGATCGGCAGCGTCATCGGTGTCGTCAAGGCCTATTCCACCCGCGTCGGTAACGGCCCCATGGTGACCGAGCAGATCAACGCCGTCGGAGATCGCATCCGCGAACGCGGCCGCGAGTTCGGCACAACCACCGGCCGCCCGCGCCGAGTCGGGTGGCTTGACCTGGTCGCTGTCCGATACTCCGCGATGCTCAACGGAGTGTCGTCTCTGGCCGTGATGCTTGTCGATGTGCTTTCGGGCCTGGACGAACTGCGGGTCTGCACCGCCTACAAGCTCGCCGGCGGCATTGTCACAGGCCGCTTCCCGCCCGATGCCGACATCCTCAGTGCGGCGGAGCCGGTCTACGAGACCCTCCCCGGCTTCAGCGAGGACATCACCGCCGTCCGGTCGCGTGCCCAGCTCCCCGCCAATGCCCGCAGGTATCTCGATCTCATCGAGCGTTTCGTGGGCGTGCCCATCTCCCACGTCAGCGTCGGTCCCGATCGTGCCCAGACCATCATCGGCGACTGAGTACGATCATCCGCTCCACGTCTTGGAAACCCACGCCCGCCGCGTCCGAACAACCTAAGCGGCGAACCTTCCCCGCTCACAGTCGTACGTCCCGGGAGCGACAGATTCCGGGCACACATGGTTCGCATCGACCACCCGCGATCAGCTCACCTCGCAATGCCGGACTCAGCAGCCATACCCCAGTCTGATAAGGCCCACGCCGAGGCGAGCGCGAGCCCATTTGCCGACGATCCCGCTGCAATCGCGATCGTGCAGCAGATGCGCAAGCGGTCTCCCAAGGCCGATCCGCTTGCACGCCTGCCCGATGTTCATCCCGAACGCATTCCGCGACATATCGCGATCATCATGGACGGCAACGGACGGTGGGCCAACCAGCGCGGCTTCCCGCGGGCATTCGGCCACCGCAACGGTGTCGCCGCGGTCCGCTCGGTGCTTGAAGAGTGCGGCAAACTCGGGATCGAGGTCCTCACCCTCTACTCGTTCTCGATCGAGAACTGGAAGCGCCCCGCGGATGAGGTCCAGGGCCTCATGGATCTCTACACCAACTATCTCGACGGAGAGCTCGACCGGCTCATGCGGGAGAACATCCGCTTCCGTCAGCTCGGCCGCAGAGAGGGGCTGCCCCCCGCAGTCCTTGAAACGGTCGACCGCATCGCCGCCAAGACGGCCGGAAACACCGGCGCAACGCTCTGCCTCGCCGTGAACTACGGCGCCCGCGCCGAGATCGTCGATGCCTGCCGCGAGATCGCCGCTCAGGTCGCCGCGGGCACGCTCTCGGTGGATGCCATCACGCCCGACACCATCGCCGCGCACCTCTACACCGCCGGACTCCCGGACCCGGACCTGCTCATCCGAACCGCCGGGGAGATGCGTGTGAGCAACTACCTGCTCTGGCAGATTTCCTACGCAGAGCTGCACGTCACTCCGGTCCTTTGGCCGGACTTTGGTATCGCGGACCTCCACGCCGCCATCCGCGACTATGCCGGCCGCTCCCGCCGCTTCGGCGGTCTGGAAGACGCGACGCAGTCGTCGCGATGACGCCCGCACTCCGGTCCGGCCTCTGCTAACCTCTGACCCGTGCTCAAACACCGACTCCTCCTTGGTCCGGTCTTCATCGCCGCGTTCATCGGCCTGCTCTGGCTCGATGAGTGGCTCGACCGGCAGCCCTGCCCAACCGGCCTTGGTTGGCTCTGCTCCGATGGCACGGGCACGCTCCCGCCGGCGCTGGTGCTCTTCCTCATCGGGCTCGTCCTTGTCTCGATCGCCGCCAGGGAACTCGGACGCATCTTTCACGCAGGCGGCGTCGCGGCCTCCAGGCGATGGATGTCCATCGCCGCGATCGCCGGTCTCGCGGTTTCCGCCGCCCTCCCGGCGGAACTTTCCTCCGCCCGTTCCGTCGCCCTCGTTGCCAGTTGCGGGGCGTTGGTGCTCATCGGCTCGCTCCTCTGGCACATCCGCGATCGAGAACTCCACGGCGCCACCGCGGCCGCGGGCGCTTCCATGTTCGCCTTCGTCTACCTCGGTCTGATGTTCGGGTTCATGCTGGCGATCCGCCGCGAGCACTCTGCCTGGCTCCTGCTCTCCATCGTCGCGATCACAAAGTCCTGCGACACGGCCGCCTACTTCACGGGCAAGTCAATCGGTCGCCACAAGTTGATCCTCTGGATCAGCCCCGGCAAGACGTGGGAGGGCCTTGCTGGCGGGGTGATTGGTGCCGCCCTTGTCGCCGTGCTCTGTTCGTGGCTGCTCAGGACCTACGGCGATCCCTCCGGCCCCCTCGCCGGAACAACCTGGTGGCTCGCCGCGGCCTTCGGGGGCCTGCTCGCCCTCGCGGGCCAGGCCGGCGATCTGCTTGCATCCGTGCTCAAGCGGGATGCCGGAATCAAGGACTCCGGTCGCATCCCAGGCTTTGGCGGCATCCTCGACATGATCGATTCGCTGCTCGTGGTCGCGCCGATCGCCTACTGGCTCATCGGCTCCATCAGCGGAATGAAGGCTTGAATCTCGCCGCCCGCGGGCGGATGGAACACGAACAACTTGCGACCGGCTTGGCCCGACTCCGCCGCAACCGGCCGCCCACACCCAACCGTCCGACGTTTCCGTCGGATTCTTTGCCCTCTCTCACGATCGCGCGTGCCAACGCCCGGTGTGCGGTGTATAGTTCAGTCGTTCGGTTTGATGACATTCCGCGATCCTTCGGGGCGACTGCATGAGCCTTACCAAGCAGCTCCTTGACCTATTCCGAGTCGACAAACAGCTCCGTGGCCTGAGGCATCGCCTCGAGGCAGCGGAGCGTTTTCTTTCCCAGCAGCAGGCACAACTCGCCGACCTTGAACGCACCCGGACCGATCTCACGGGGCAGGTGCGTCAGTTGCGAGCCAGCGCATCCAACGATGAGGGCGAAGCCCAGCGTCTGGAAACGCGCATGGCCGCGATCCGCGAGCAGATGAACCAGACGAAGACCGCCAAGGAGTACCAGGCGCTCGTCACCGAGATCAACACCTTCAAGGCCCAGAAGGCCGAGTGCGAAGAGCGTGCCCTCGAGGCCATGACCCGGATCCAGCAGTCCGAAGCCCAGTTGAAGGACACCGAGGGTCAGTTCGCGGAACGCACGAAGATTGTCGAGAAGGCCGCGAAGGACCGCGAGGAGCGGGCGGTCGAGATCAAGGACCGCGTCGCCGAACTGACCGCCCAGCGTCAGGAGCTCGCCGGGGCCATCCCCGCTTCCAGTCTCAACGAGTTCGAACTGCTCGTCAAGGCGCGCGGCGATGACGCCATGGCCCATATCGAGATGATCGACCGCCGCGCTCACGAGGGCTCCTGCTCCGCGTGCATGATGGCGATCCCCGTCGAGTCCCTCAGCGCGCTCATGACGGGCAAGCTCACCCGCTGCCCCTCGTGCCGGTGCTACCTCTTCATCGAGGAGAGCATCATGAACCAGCCCGAGGAGCCCCGGAAGCGCAAGACCTCGAAGAAGAAGGCCGCCAAGGAAGAAGTCGCCAAGACCTGACCCCGGCCTTCCCCGCGGAGCACGGCTTTCCACTACGCTTTGCACTGTGCGCAGAGCGATGGCTCATCCAACCCTCCTTCGATACTCCCACGCGGCAATCCCCGCGATGGTTGCGCTCGCCCTGTGCATCCCCGGCCTCTCGCAGGGTGCACTGGCGACCGACACCGCGTGGTACACCGCCATCGCCATTCAGGCCTGGCACGGTGCAGCTTCCGGCGACATCGGCGCGCTCTGGACCCTCGAAGGTGTGGCGGGCCAGCCATACTTCAACAAGCCGCCCCTCGCGTTCTGGCTCAACGGGCTGCCGCTCGCGGCTCTCGGACCGACGGTCCTCGCCTCCCGACTTGGCAGCGTGCTTGCCTGTGTGCTGTGTGTCCTGGCGATCTCCCGTCTGGGACGCTTGCTCGCGGGCCGCACGGTGGGCCTCAGCGCGGGACTCGTGCTCGCCCTGACGCTCGAGTTCATCCGTCACAGCCACGCATTCTCGCTCGATCTCTGGATGACGCTCTTCGTCACCCTCGCGGGCTGCTCCGCTGCCGCCGCACATGCCGGCGATCAACCCCGGCGCCTCGCCTTCGCGGGCATCTGGATCGGCCTCGCCCTGCTCGTCAAACCCCTCGTGCCGCTGCTCGCCTTCCCGCTGCTCGCCGCATGGCTTCTCGCGATCGGTCGCACCCGCTGGCTCGGGTGGCTCGCCGCTTCAGTCGTGGTCGCGGCGGCTGTCGCCGCGCCCTGGCACCTGTCGATGTGGTTCCTCCACGGCGAGGCCTTCACCGCGCAGTACTTCGGTCGCGAGATCATCGACCGCGCTGCCGCGGGGCCCGTTGCAGACTTCAACAAAGGCAGCGCAAGCCCGCTGTACTACGTCCCTGTCCTGCTTTCGTCCTATTGGCCGTGGCTCGCAACCTTCCTCCTCGCGATGGTCGCGTTGGTGCGCCGTGAGGGAACCCCACGCACACGCGACACCCTCCTGCTCGCCGCGATCTGGTGCCTGGGGTGGGTCGCGCTGCTCTCGATCTTCCCCGACAAGCGGCCGCGATACCTGCTCATCGCCTATCCCATCGCCGCACTCGCAAGCGCGGCGATGCTCACCCGACTTGCCCCGCTCCCGGTCCGCCGGTTCTGGCGCACAACCCTCCGATGGGTGCCCCCGATCGCCATCGTTGCCGCAATCGTCATTGCACTCGCACCGGTCCGCCTGCACCGCTCCGAATCGCCTCAGTGGGCCGCGCTCTTCGCGTGGCTCCGCGATCAGGGCAATCCGCCGCTCATGGCCGGCGGCCTCGCCCCGCAGCGTTCTGCACAGGTGTTCCTGGCAACGGGCAGGTGGCCCATCCCCACGCGATCCGTCTCCGGCGAGACCCTCGCCGATCCCGCGGCAGGCGTGTTCATCCTCTACCACCGGCGCGACGGGCTCTCCCCCGGACCAAGCGAAACCGAAGTGTTCACATCGGACAGTCTGACCGTTACCCGGCTCGACTCCCCCCCGTGGACGCCCGTCCCGACACCGGATCCCGGCGAGTGACTCACCCTTCGAACAACTCGCTCGCGTTCACGCTCCGCCCCGTCCCCGGCATGCCGATGTGCGCTGCGCCCGCTGGCGTGAGCATCCTGCCGCGCCGCGTCCTCGCCAGGAAACCGATCTGCAGCAGGTACGGCTCGACCACATCTTCAAGCGTCCCGGCATCCTGATTCAGCGTCGCCGCGACTGCCTCCAGCCCCACCGGCCCCCCGTCATACACCTTCGCGATCACCCGCAGATACGCCCGGTCCAGATCATCAAGCCCGAGCTGATCGACCCCCTCAAGCGCGAGCGAGTCCACCACCATCGGCCCGGTCAGCACCCCGTCCCCGCGCACCTGCGCAAAGTCCCGCACACGTCGAAGCAGCCGGTTCGCGATCCGCGGCGTCCCGCGAGACCTCGCCGCGATCATCGCCAGCGCGCCGCTCCCGCCCGCTTTCGTCTCCTGCTCCGCCCGAACTCCGAGCAACTCGCACGATCGAGTCAGGATCGTCAGCAACTCAGCCGCCGTGTAGTACCGGAGGTTGTGCGCAATCCCGAACCGGCTCCGTAGCGGCGCGGAAACCAGCCCCGCCCGCGTCGTCGCCCCGATCAGCGTGAAGGGCTTGACGTTGATCTGCACCGTCTGCGCGTTCAGGCCCGTCTCCATCCGCACATCAATCCGGAAATCCTCCATCGCGGGATAGATGAACTCCTCCACCGCGATCGGCAGCCGGTGGATCTCATCGATGAACAGCACATCCCCGTGCTCGACCCGCGTCAAAGCTCCGACAAGATCGGTCGGCCGCGTGAGGGCCGGCCCGCTTGTCACATGCACCTTGCTCCCCATCTCCTCCGCGATGACGTGCGCAAGAGTCGTCTTCCCCAAGCCCGGCGGGCCGTGCAGCAGCACGTGCTCCATCGGCTCGCTCCGCGCCTTCACCGCCCGGATCGCGATGTCCAGACGCTCGATCAGATCCGGCTGGCCGATGTACTCGGACATCCGCTTGGGGCGCAGCGACCAGTTCCGCTCCTCTGCGAGCGGCTCGGCCACCGGCGAAACCAGTCGTTCTACTGCCATCCGTGACAACTCTATCGCCGCCGACCGGCCCGCGAAGCAAACCCGGCCTCAGCCAGGTGAACTCAGTTCTGCTGCGCGGCCGGGCGCTCCCCTCCGCCCTCCCGGCGGCCCCCGCCCGGCTGACGTGGCGCCGCAGGCTCCTTCATCTCCCACCTCGGCAGCAGCTCATCCGCGCACGCCAGGTTGTACGCCGTGATCGCCGAGCTCGTGGCCGCTTGCTTCAGATACTCCGGAATGGCTAAAGACATCGTGTCGAACTGCGTGTGCCACCCACGCCCGTACTCGGCCCGGCCGATCTCGTCCCAGAAGAACCCCGGAACGCCCTTCCGCACGAAACTCGCATGGTCGGACCCGCCGCTCTGCTGGAAGTCCTCCCCGCCCGGACGGATGTTCACGTTCAGCGGCTTGCCATCAACCGAATCGAAGAACAGCCCGTTCACCGGCGCGGTCGCCGCGGCCAGCATCGGCGCCATCGTGTCCGTGCAGCCCAGACCGCCCTGATAGTTCGTGCCGCCGTCATCCACGAACACCGCCGAGATCTTCGGCAACTGATCCGCGTGCCGCTCCACATACGAGGCCGACCCCAGCAGGCCCTGCTCCTCGCCGGTCCAGAGCACAAACCGGATCGTCCGGCGCGGCTTCGCGCCCGCGGCCATCAGAATCCGCGCGGCCTCCAGCGTCACGCTCGACCCCGTGCCGTTGTCGGTCGTGCCCTGCGATCCCGGGCCGTCCCAGGAATCCAAGTGCCCCGAGACGATGATCACTTCGTCCGCCTTGTCCGTGCCGGGGATCTCCGCCACCGTGTTGTACACGGGGAACGGCCCCGTTGTCAGCGTGTGCGGAAGGTTGAACTCCAGGAACACATCGTCCCCATCCGCAAGTCGCGAGTTCACGTAGTCGTAATCCGGGAGCGACATGCTGACTTCAAGGTCGCGAGGCGCATCCTCGGCCTTCGTTTCCCGCCACCGCCGAACGCTCGTTGTCCAGACGCGGTCATCGCGTGACGACGAGACGAACCCCAGGATCCCAGCCTCCAGATAGGGCTGCAAGTCATCGCGAAGCGACTCAAAACGCTCCGCATCACGTTCCCGGATGCCCATCTCCTCGGTCGAGATGCCGGTCCGCTCCGCGTGCATCGCCAGAACCCGGTCGCTCATCGACGAGCCCACACCGCGCATGTCCGTGCGTCCCGGCGTCACGATCGCCTTCCGCAACACCCACGCGCCTTTCAATGTGTCCTTGACGCTCTCAAACTCCTCCACCGACTCCGGCATCCGGACCACATGCCCGCGCGTCGGACCGCTCGTCCCATGCACCCACGCAAGCGTCGTGAACTGAACATCCCGGACCTTGAGATAGTCCATCTCGGGAGGAGCGGACTCTTCGCCCTCGCCCTCCGAAGCCGCGCCGCGGCCGCCGCGCTTCGGCCGCGCCAGAAGCACCGCGCCGGTCGATGGTCCCCGGTCAAACCGTGTCGCCACCTCGCCCCATTGATCTAGCAGGGCGTTGAAGAAGTGCAGCATCGCCACGAGGCGCGGTGAGGCGGCGGCGGGCTGAACTCGCTCGCTGAACGATGATGGAGTCTTGTCGGCGGTGGGTCATGGGGCGAGCAGGTTCTTCAT
>JAEYUO010000021.1 GCA_023432465.1 Planctomycetota bacterium
GGGTTTGCCGGGTAGGGCCGCCCCGCGCCCCCCGGGGGGGCCGCCGACGCCGCCATCACGCCCCTGGGCCAGGCCCAGCCACGGCCCGATGCGGCTCGGACCCGCGCCCGACGTCTGCGTCCGGCCGAGATCCCCCGTCGCGATGCGCACTTCACGCAGAGCGAGCGCATCGATCGCGACGATGTCGCCGTTGGTCGTCTCGTTGCGGATCACGTTCAGCGGCAGTCCCTGCGACTCGATCCGCCAGACATCGATCTCCGACACACCGTTGAAGATCACGCTCGGCGCATTGCTGCCCGCGGTGATGTTCAGCTGGCCAAGGCTCACCACGCCGGGCGTCTGGCCGGTGAACACCAGTTCCGCGCCGTCCACGAGGTTCACATTGATGCGTGCAAACGCCACGCCCTGCGAGCCGTCGATGGGCAACACGCGGATCTCACCGGCGGACTCAAAGCCCGTGGCGCCGCCGCCGCGGATGCGCACCGTGAACGTCGCGCCGCCGTCATCGACGAACGTGATCGGCGTGTTGTAGAACAGGGGCGTCACCACATCGAGGTTGCCGCCGCGCTGGATCAGGTTGAAGTCGGCGAACCGGACATCCGATCCCGTGCCCATGCGGAACACCGGCGTGCCGTTGATGATCTGCCCGCCGGGGAACTCCGAGCCCGCCCCGCCGTTGTTCGCGCCGACAATGAACTGATCGATGATCGAGTTGTTCGACGTCGTGATCGTCAGACCCAGACCATTGACATACGCGCCAACGAGGATCTGACCGATGTGCCCGGGCTGTCCCGAGACGCCGGAGCGAATGTTCACGATACCCGCGCGAGAGTCCGGATCCGGGTCCTGATCCGACGCCAGCGCGCCGCGGATATCCAGAATCCCGATCCGCCGACCCGCACGGATGTTGCCGTTGGTCAGGTCGCCCTCTGTGACCGCAAGCCCGGTGATCGGCGAGAGGCCGGTCACCAGCGTGCCCAGATCGCGACCCACCAGGATTTCTGCGCCGTTGATGTCCGAACCCGTCGTGACGTTGTACAGATTCACCGGCACCGAGATGGTCGCGGCGGAGAAGTTGAACAGGTCATCGGCGCCCTGATTCGTGTTGAGAATCTCCGTCGTGTCGTTCTCCGCCGCCGAGCCATCGATGTACCCCGTGCCGATCCGCAGCGAGCCCATCGAGCCCGAACCGAGGTTCAGGAAGAACGGATCGCCGAACCCGCCCGAGCCCGCGGCGGTGCGCAGCGCACCCAGCGTCACCGGCGCCATGCCCACAACCGTGAACTCGTAGGGGACCGCGTTCCCCACGCCCCCCGCCGGCTCATTCACCACCAGGTAGTACACATCCGCGTAATCCGGACGGAAGCGGATTGTGCTTAGACCCAGGTTGTTTCCAAGTTCGCCCCGACCCGGCGCGCCCAGGTCCGAGGAAGCCAGGGTCCGCCCGTCGCGATCGACGATGCGGTAGTACGACGGCGCACCGTCGCTCTGGATCACCACCTCCCGCGTCGGATCCGCCGCGAACGCGTACACGTCCGAGGCATCCCCCGCCGTATTCACCGGGTCCGACCCGCCCAGCGAGCCGCTGATGCGCACACTCGTGCCCGCATACCCGATGAACTCTGCCGAGAGCAGCGAGTCGTTCCGGAAGAACCCCGCGCCGAAGAACGTCGCCTGCGTCGCCGGGTTGGCGTTGCGATTCTGCGTCGTGCCCAGCGTCGCGACTTCCTCGCCCGTGAAGCGATACATCACTTCACGCTCGAAGTAGTCCAGGAACTGAAGCCGCGGCCGGGCCGCGTTGTTCACATCTCCCAGCACCGTGATGTCCAGCGCCGAACGACCGCCGATCGCGATCTCTCGCACCGTCCGCCCGACCACCAGCTGCCCCGCCGTCGGGTTCGTCTGACGGAAGTTCGGGTCGAGCTGCGCATCGTCATCCGACACCCACAGGGCCGCGTCGCCGCCGACCTGCAGCAGGCCCAGATCACCGGTCACGCTCACCGATCCAAGCAGCACTCCCACGTTCAGCCGCTGCAGCGCACCGGTGAAGTTGCTCGAGCCGTGCAGCAGCCCGTGCGCGACGATCGAGCCCATGCTCGCCCCGCCGATCACCGAGATGCCCTGGTCCCCGCGCACAAAGTCATCGGGCTGCAGAATCGGCACGCCGTTGAAGTAGTTCTCAGGGCTCGAGTTGTCCCGGAGGAAGGGAGCACCGATGATGACCGACCCCGGCCCGGGCGGCAGACCCACCACCTGCGGCGGATCCTCCTGCGTCAGCGCGTACCCGAAGCCCGCCGCCTCAAACTCGTCGTACAGCCCGATCACATCATCGGGCAGCACATACATGAACACGTTGTTCATCTGCTCGACCGTGCCGCCGATCAGCGTCATCGATGTCCGCACATCCGAGCCCGAGATGATGATCCGGCCGATCCCGTCGTTGAAGTCCGGGATGCCATCATCGTTCCGATCGACATTCGGAATCTCCGAGCCTTCCGGGATGCCCAGGTCGATCCGCGACTGCATCTCCCGGCCGTACAGATCAAGCACCTGCACGCTCGAACCCGCCGGCCCGGTGAATGTCAGCCGCGCCGCGAAGATCCGCCCCTCCGTGAACTCCGCGAACCGCCCGCCGGGGAACGTCACGCTGATGTCATCCAGAACAAAGATGTCCTGATACATCGCGTTGTCCGGCGCGGCCTGTGCGCTGGAGAACCGGATCGCGTCAAACCCGCCCGCGAACGCCACCGCATACTGAATCCCGCCGCCGACCGCCGGCGTCCCCAGCGCGGCAAGCTGCCCGCCGATGAACGTCGCGACAACCTGCCCGTCCAGCAGCAGCTCCAGCCGCGTGCCGTCGTTGGTCGAGCGCAGCCCGTCGCCATCGCCCGGCAGTTCCGTCGCCAGCGTCGCCGGCCGGACCGTGAAGTTCACGTTCGTCGCCAGCCGCGTGACGGGGTTGTTCTCGTCCACGCCGTCAAAGAAGGTGAACGACACGCGGTCGTTCGCCGAGAGCTGGATCCGAAGGTCCCGGTCCGCCATGCCCTGCTGACCGGGGTCCGGGCCCACCACCAGCCGGATCGCTGTCGCCGACTGTGCCGAGTACGAAATGCGGATCCCCGACTCATCAAAGAACGTGCCGTTTGGCGGCACCGCCGGGTTCAGCGTCGTCCAGTTCGCCATCTCGTCGGCGAACTCCTCCGTCACCGTCACCGGCGCTTGCGCATCGGGAAGCTCCTGGAAGAACAGCGGAGCCACATACGCAAACGTCGCCGTCCGCGTCCCAAGCCCGGTGCCCGGGTCCACATCATCCGGCCCGATCGTCAGGCTGAACAGCAGCCGGCGTTCCTCGAGCTGCTCAAGGAACTCCGCGGGCATCGAGCCGCCGGCACGCCGCGCAAGCCGCGAGGCCGTCGACGGCCCACGCCGACCGAAGATATCCGACAGCCTGCTGAGCAACGAAGAACCCGCGCGTCGGAACTTGTTCATGGCGACTCCTGCGAAGGCTGCTGATTCCGCCGCGACTCTTTCCTGCGGCGGATGGGATGTCCAAAGGGTCTGGTGCGGCGGCCCACGCCGTTGCAGGCCGCGGCTCTCCTCGTGTGAAGCCGGCTCCCGCGAGCCGCTTCCTTCGCCCACTATTGGGCGGGGACGATAGGGCCCGGACCGCGTCCTGACCAAAGCGTCTCTGCCCAGCGGGCGGCGCCCGCCTGCTGCGGGCCCCAAGCCGATCAGGAATGTGCTCCCGCGCACTCCCCTTCGGCCCGCTGGCGGCAGACTAACGGATGCTGCGCGCACCCGCAAGTCGATGCCGCCGTTCGGCTTCCCTCCCTCGGTCTCGCCCAGCCCTGCGCTGTGCGCACCCGGAGGTCTTGGGCGATACGGCTCCCCCGCCACCCCGGTTTCACTCATCCTTCTCCATCCACGCTCCGTCCCCACGTTCCACCAAGGCCTTTCCCCCGCCATCCGTCCAAGTTGTTATCCGGACCTCTCTTCCTCCCCATTCGCCACGCCTTTACAGCCCTCTTTCCTCACGGGGGGGGGGGGGGGGGGGGGGGGG